>DDYJ01000120.1:11644-12443 GCA_002347905.1 Comamonadaceae bacterium UBA2237
ACTTCTTTGAGTTCTAAGGCGCCAGTACTATCGACTACACGTGGGTCTTCAGGCATGAAAGGTAAACGCACAGCTTGCGAACCAGCAGCAATGATGGCTTTTTTGAATGCCACCACTTTTTTAATGCCTGTTTTGTCTTGACCTATGCCGTTGGTTTCTTCCACCTCTAAGTGGTTGGCTCCGACAAACGCGCCATAGCCACGCACGGTGGTTACTTTACGCATCTTGGCCATAGCCGCTAAGCCACCAGTCAATTTGCCGATCACTTTTTCTTTATGGCCACGCAGTTTGTCGATGTTGACTTTGGGCTTTCCAAAATCCACGCCTAAGTCAGCCATGTGGCTCACTTCGTCCATCACTGAAGCCACGTGCAAAAGTGCTTTCGATGGAATGCAGCCTACGTTCAAACATACGCCACCCAAGGTGGCGTAACGCTCGACGATGACAACGCTCAAACCTAGGTCTGCGGCTCTGAATGCAGCGGAGTAACCGCCGGGGCCACCGCCTAAAACCAAAACATCGCATTCAATATCGGCAGAGCCACCAAAAGATGCCGCAGTTGGTGCAATAGTTGTTGGTGTATTTTGTGCAGAGGCACTAGAAGTTGCTGCCCTCCCATTTCCGCTTCCTGCGCTTACGTTTACGGCACTTGAGTTTGCAGCAGCACTAGCTTGGGTAGCAGTTGTTGCAGAAGCAGCAGTAAACGAAGAAGAGCCAGGTGCAGCACCAGCTGTGTCGCTTGCCTCGGCCTCCAGAACCAAAACAACTGAACCCTCTTTTACTTTGTCACCCAACTTGA
>DDYJ01000118.1:0-429 GCA_002347905.1 Comamonadaceae bacterium UBA2237
GGCCGTTACTGATAAAGTTATCCCTGTTTCAACCGACCTGTCTAATGCCATGTTTAATAAGTTTTGCATCCTGATGTGCTTGTTTCTATCCTTTTGGAGCCAAGCAGACGCGCAAACCAAGGCTGAGACTCCCAATGCGTCTCGTGCCATTTTGGCGCGACCTCCTCAAAGTGGCAAAGAACCCATGCTGCTCTTGGGCCCCAAAAACAAGCCCTATTCAGAGCCCTTGCTCAACACTACCAAAATGGATTACTACGACTGCGACGGTATTGTCGCACCTTGGTTCAGAGAGCTATTGGTCGCTGAGATGAACTATTTCGCTGAACTCAATGAGTTGCCCTTTGTCAAAGGCGATGCATGCGTCGTCAGCATCGGTACAACCCGAAGCCTGACTCCGGGGCGCATTAGCATCCACCTCTATACAAATGC
>DDYJ01000118.1:499-4306 GCA_002347905.1 Comamonadaceae bacterium UBA2237
GTGACGGACAAAGGCAAACTGCATAGCGATACCACCTGCTATAGCGTCCCTTGATATTTTTATAACTGCAGTTAAAGCAAAGCGGATGGCTGTCGATTCATAAACGATAACTTCCATTTTGTATGTTTCGCTTTAGTAGTCTCCTTTTCATTCATTACGCTTGCTGGCTTTTTATGGCATTGGCAGGTTTCAGTGCGCCCGCTCTGGCAAGCGATGCACCCAAAGCCCCTCCGCCAAAAGAAAAGGAACCCAATTACGCAAATGAAGAGGGTGAGAAAGGTAGGAGTGGGGCTGTTTACAAGCGGGTTTTGAAAGAGCCTCTGGGAGAACCTGAGCCCCTGCCAAAAGAGGAGCCTAAACCAAAAGAAGATAAGAAGGATGCCAAGGATGCGCATGGCAAAGCGGATGAACATGCGCCCAAAAAAGAAGAAAAACACGATGACGGCCATGGCGCCCCAGCCAAAGAAGAGAAAAAGAAGGATGCCAAAAAAGACGATGGGCACGGTGGTGGCCATGGCGGAGGGCATGGAGCACCTAAAAAAGTGGAGCCAACGGTCAGCACTTTATTCGATCCAGCCATCATCAAACTCGATGGTAACAACCGTCCATTAACCCCGTTATTTCAGACTAACTCGCACGCAGATTATTTTCTTTGCCATAAGGTAGTGAACGCAAAGTACCAAGAGACTATCTTGAACGAGATGAATACTTTCGCGGACCGTATGAATTTACCAAGGGCACAAGAAAAGCCTTGCATGGTCAAGATATCCAAACCCAACACTAAGTTCCCCGGAGCTGTCTTTATAGAGTTTTATGTGGACGAAAAATCTGCAACATCTTGCATTCGTTTGAACAATTGCATTTCTACCCGGCTTGTCATGCTTTACCCAAAAGACAAGAAGGCTAAAACCGTGCAAGAAATTTACCGTTCTTATGTATTAACCGACGAACGTAAATACAAACGCAGTTCTTTCTGCGTTTCACCGGAAGGACAGTTTTTGGGTGATAAAAATTGCTACGTCGCCCTGCATCCGGACTGGTTGTTTAACTAGCAATTGGTCTGCCCGGAGGGGATCGAACCCCCGACCCACAGCTTAGAAGGCTGTTGCTCTATCCAACTGAGCTACGGGCAGAAATGGAACAAAAAAGGCCCCGGAAGGGGCCTTTTCTACTAAATGGTCGGGGCGATAGGATTCGAACCTACGACCCTCTGGTCCCAAACCAGATGCGCTACCAGACTGCGCTACGCCCCGAAGCTAGCATTCTACCTCGAAGAATCCAAGGGCAAACCATGATGCAATATATTTCATAAATTCTGTAAAGTTGCAATTTAATGCAGGAGAAGCCATGTCGATCCATATAGATATCCCCCGCCAATACAACGCCGCAAAAGATTTGCTTACACGTAACGCAGGCAATGCTGAGAAGACCGCATTTATCGATGCTATTTCAGGCGAGAAACTAACTTACGGAGAATTGTCAAAAAAGGCATACCGATTTGCCAATGCATTGCGTGCACACGATTTTTTGCCAGAAACACGTGTCATGGTGTGCATGCTAGATACACCTGCCTGGCCTGTTGTGTTTTTAGGTTGCATGCTGGCTGGCGTCGTACCAGTCGCAACCAACACTTTGCTCACGACAAAAGATTTCGACTATATGCTCCGTGACTCTCGCGCCAAGGCGTTGATGGTGTCTGCCTCGCTTCTGCCGGCGTTTGAGGGATTGATCGGCCAATTGCCCGACTTAAAAACCGCCATCGTTTCGGGCGCGTCGCATGAAAACGAAAAATATTTATCCCTAGAAAAATTAATTGAACAAGCTGACCCGCAAACACAATGTGCAGACACTTGTGCAGACGATGTGTGCTTTTGGCTCTATTCCAGCGGTTCTACTGGGTCACCTAAAGGCACGGTGCATTTGCACAGCCACTTGATTCAAACAGCAGAGCTTTACGGTAAAGGCGTATTGGGCATTCAAGCGTCTGATGTTGTGTATTCAGCAGCCAAGTTCTTTTTTGCCTATGGATTGGGAAACTCTTTGACGTTTCCTATGAGTGTGGGCGCTACAACTGTTTTATTGCCGTCGAGACCCACTACTGCGGATGTATTTGGTTTATTGACTAAATTCAAGCCAACTATTTTTTATGGTGTTCCCACGCTTTACGCCGGTTTATTGGCGGATCCGCAACGCCCTGCTTCTTCTGAGTTGAATTTGCGCATATGCACAAGTGCCGGCGAAGCCCTTCCTGCTGAAATTGGAAAAAATTGGACGGCTGCTTATGGTTGCGAGATTTTGGATGGCATTGGCTCCACGGAAATGCTTCATATCTTTTTAAGCAATAGGCCTGGACATGTGCGCTATGGCACCACTGGCCAAGCTGTACCAGGTTACCAATTACGCATCGTCGATGAAGATGGAAGTGAATGCAAAGACGGTGAAATCGGTGAACTACAGATCAATGGCCCCAGTGCGGCTTTGATGTATTGGAATAACCGCGCCAAGACCAAAGCCACCTTCGCTGGCGAATGGACGCGTAGTGGGGACAAATACATACGCGATAAAGACGGCTTCTATACCTACAGTGGCCGCAGTGACGATATGCTGAAGGTGGGTGGTATTTACGTTTCACCGTTTGAAGTAGAAGCATCCATCATGACGCATGCCAGCGTTTTAGAAGCGGCTGTAGTAGGTATGGCTGACACAGATGGTTTGATCAAACCCAAAGCTTTTGTTGTCCTCAAGTCGGGGCATACCATGACGCAAGACGAATTAAAACTGCATGTAAAGTCACAGCTTGCGCCATACAAATATCCACGCTGGGTTGAGTTTGTGCAAGATTTACCCAAAACTGCAACTGGCAAGATTCAACGCTTCAAACTCAGATCATGAGCGCTTGATGCGTCAAATAGCAGTACGATTAGGAAGATTAGTTAAGGAGCACCTCATGGTTACAACCACTGGCCGCCTCATCCTATGTTTTGTGATGTTGGTTCTTTCGAGTTTGACTGGCTTTGCGCAAGATTTCCCTCCAAAGAAAACCGTCAGCATGGTGGTTGGATTTGCCGCAGGCGGCGCCGCAGACACTGCCGCGCGCATAATTGCTAAAAAATTAGGCGAAAACATTGGCGCATCGGTTGTCATTGACAACAAAGGTGGTGCTGGCGGCAATATTGCGCATCAGTTCGTTGCAACGGGGCCTACAGATGGCAGCACTATTTTGTTCGGCTCGGTCGGCCCTTTGACTATTTCCCCCCATCTCTACAAACTACCTTATGACCCCGTGAAAGATTTGTCACCTATCACCATGGGCGTGAATTTTCCAAACGTCTTAGTTGTGCATGCAGGCATGGGTATTAAAACTTTTGCAGACTACATTGCTTACGCGAAAAAGAATCCCGGCAAACTTGACTATGCGTCGACGGGCCCTGGTTCTGCATCACATTTAGCGGGTGAATTGCTCGACGATATGGCTAAGATTGATACTGTCCACGTTCCCTACAAAGGGGGTGCACCGGCATTGCAGGACTTACTTGGCGGGCGTGTTGCCTCCTATTTCTCTACCTACTCCACATCCCAAGCCTACATAGAAAACGGCAAACTCATTCCATTGGCGAGCACAGGTACACAACGCTTGCGCTCTTTGCCCAATATCCCCACCATCGCCGAAATGGGCTATCCAGGATTTAGCGCTACCAACTGGTATGCATTCGTGGCGTCTTCTAAAGTGCCACCTGCCATCTTGGACCGTTGGAATACCGAACTCGTGAAAGTATTGAAATCCCCTGATGTCATGGAGCAACTCAA
>DDYJ01000118.1:4468-13119 GCA_002347905.1 Comamonadaceae bacterium UBA2237
ATTGCACTCTTTAGTTTTGGCCTACTTTTAAGCATTGCACACACTGCCCAAGCTGCTGAAATTCGCGTCATCACATCGGGAGCTTTTACAGAGGCCTATAAACAACTCGCACCGATGTACGAGCAAGCAACAGGTCACAAAATCATCAGTGCCTACGGCGCATCTATCGGCAATGCACCGGACTCTATCCCTAGCCGTTTTGCACGTGGTGAGAAGTTTGACCTTGTCATCCTGTCCGAGGGTGGCTTAGAGGCCTTGATGAAGGAAGGCAAATTGATAAAAGGGAGTCGCGTAGACCTTGCCCGCTCGCAAATTGGCGCAGCAGTTCGAAAAGGAACGCCCAAGCCTGACATCAGCACCGTAGAAGCTTTGAAGAAGGCGTTGCTAGAGGCTAAATCGATTGCCTACTCGGCCAGTGCAAGTGGAACGTACTTATCAACCGAGTTGTTTCCAAAGCTTGGTATTGCAGAGCAAATGAAAGTCACGGCCAAACGCATCATGAGTGAGCGGGTGGGTGCTGTTGTCGCTAGAGGCGACGCTGAATTAGGCTTTCAACAGGTAAGTGAGTTGATTTACTTCAAAGAACTTGACTTCATAGGTACCTTGCCTGATTCAGTGCAGCAAACCATTTTCTTTTCATCCGCCTTGGTCGAAGGTTCAACTGAACAAGAAATTGCCAAGCATTTTGTAAAGTTTCTTACTTCTCCCTCTGTAGCCAAATTGGTTCGTGATACAGGCCTAGATCCTGCCACTAGCAAATAAACACCTAGCTTATCGCGAGGCATGCAGCCTGCACAACACAAGCGGATCAAAGCACTCCAAGGTGTGCGCGTTCTCAGCCTGGCATTGAACCTGCCTGGGCCGGCTGCGTTGATGCGATTGCATCAAATGGGCGCTACGTGTACCAAGCTAGAACCCGTAGCCCCTCCTAACGCAGTAACAGCAGATCCTATGGGTTTGTACAAGCCAGCTGCCTACCAAACAATGCACCAAGGTGTGCGCTTAGTCCAAGCAGATTTAAAAACAGAGCATGGTCAAACTGCCATACATAAGCTGCTGGCAAAAACAGATGTGTTGATTACCTCGTTTCGACCTTCTGCACTAAATAAACTCGGTCTTGACTGGAAAGCTTTGCAAAAGCATTATCCCAGTTTGTGTATGGTGAGCGTCGTTGGCGCGAGTGGTCCGCGTGCAGAGGAACCTGGACATGACCTCACCTATTTAGCTGAAAACGGACTGGTCAATGGTCTCGATTTACCTGCCACTTTGTATGCAGATATGGGTGGATCGTTAATGACCACAGAAGCAGTTTTACAGGCCCTCTTGTTGCGCCAAAGCAATGGTCGTCAAAAAGGACGAGGCGTCTTCCAAGAAATCGCACTCAGCGATGCGGCCAACTATCTCGCCCTGCCCCGCACTTGGGGATTGACCACGCCGGATGGCGATGTAGGTGGTGCCCATGCTGGTTACAAAATTTACCCCTGCAAAAACGGACGTGTTGCTGTGGCAGCCTTAGAGCCCCATTTTGCTAAGCGCATATGTTTGGCTGTGGGGTTAGAAGAAAAGAGCATGCACGCCATGCGTGCGCTTAAAACGCACCATGCATTTGCCAAGTTTTTTGCGAGTCAAACCCGCCAACAACTCGACCGCTTAGCTACTAGCAAAGATATTCCTTTGCTTACCCTACCAAAATAGAAAGTTTTTTGAGCGAGGAACACTCGGTGCTTTAGACGTGGCGAATTAAAACGTATCGACCAAATGCCTTAAAGGATGTAAAGCTGTAGGCCACGGACTTTGGAAAAACGGTTTCACCATCTCTGGTGTTATTTCTTCAATACTGGCTGGCAACCATTTAGGTTGCCGGTCTTTGTCTATGACCAAAGCCCGGATTCCCTCAGCCGTGTCTGTTTGCGCACCGCGCCTCGACAAGTGATCCGCATGAAAACAATGGCGCACCATATCGCGCTCCATTCGTAATTCATCAGACAAACCCATCGTTCTGCCACGACGAATTTGCTCCAAACTCGCGGCCAATAACAAGGGCGAGCGCTGTCTAAGCGCTTTGAGCGTCTCGGCCGCCCAGCCCTCTGGTTCGTTGAGAACCATTTGACCCAATGCGTCCACCATTTGGTTGACTGTGGGTAAACGAAATACGGTGTCTATATGTGCGTTTAACCATGCAGGGCTAGCCGGTACGCTAGAGGCTTGCTCTTTCACCCAAGTCACAACATCATCACCATGTTTCCACTGTTTGCTTTGTAAGCCATCCCACAAAGCGGGTAAGGCTTGAGAANNAACCCATGGCTCTGCCACGTCGAATTTGTTCCAAACTCACCGCCAATAGCAGTGGCGAACGTTGCCGTAGCGCTTTGAGCGTTGCAGCTGCCCAGCCGTCTGGTTCGTTGCGTTCCAATTGGCTCAAAGCACCGACTATGTCGTTGACAGTTGGCAAGCGGAAGATGGTATCGATATGTGAATTCCACCAAGGGGGTCTTTGAGAGGCATTCGCCACTTGAGCGCTAACGATCTCAGTATTTGCCACTTCTGCAGGATGAAGAGCCGCTTGTTCTTTTACCCAAGCCACCACATCATGTCCATTTTTCCATGACTGACTTTGCAAGCCATTCCATAGAGCTGTCAAAACCTTAGAGTCAATACAAACATCTGCCAGACCCACAGCAAGCGGCTCTGCACCGCGCAGCAATTGTCCAGTCAGCGCAAGATACTCACCGGTGTTTCCGGGGCATCTGCTTAGAAAATAACCACCCCCAACATCTGGAAACAAGCCAATCTGCGTTTCAGGCATCGCCATTTGTGTGCGCTCTGTCACAACGCGCAACGCAATACCTTGGCTCAAACCCATGCCGCCACCCATCACAATGCCATCCATCAAAGCGATATATGGTTTGCAATAAGTGTGAATGATGTAGTTGAGGTTGTATTCCTCTGTGAAAAAATCCTCCAAGCTAGCATCGCCAGATAAAGCAGCTTGGTGAAAGTAACGAATATCTCCTCCCGCACAAAAAGCACCGAAGGGGCCTTCCTTGTTGCTGCCGCGTATCACTACAGCCATCACCTCGGCATCGCTTTCAAAACCGCGTAGCACATGGGTGAGTTCTCTCACCATGGGCAACGACAAAGCATTCAAAGATTTGGGACGGTTCAAAGTGATAAAGCCTATTGCTCCGACTTTTTCTGATAAGACTTCTTCGCTATACACGTTCATAGCTTTTTTCCTCTAAGCTTTTGCGTTTCATGCCGTAGGCATTAACCACCAACGCAACGATGACCAAAGCACCGCCACTGATGACGCGTGCACTGGGTTCTTCCCCCGCGCCTATCCATGCCAAAAATATCCCAAATAAAACTTCAAGCAAGGACAACAATGAAATTTCAGGCGCAGACAAAATGCGCGCACAAAAAACCAATAAGGTACAAGGCATGGCTAACTGAACCAAGCCTAATAATGCCAACCATGCAATATCGTGTGGACTCGAATGCAATGGCCATGCAAGCACAAACGTGAGCATTCCAGAAATAACGGCACCCACTAACACTGCAGGCAGCAGATCTAAGGAATCACCCGTTTTTTGGGCTTGCTGCACTACACACCAGTTAACTGCAGCTGCAGTGGGCACTAAAAACCCAATCAAAGTGCCCCATGGCAGTCCTGCCAAAGTGAAGGCATTAGTTGTGGAAGTTATTGCTTGGGGCTCCGCGTACATCCAAAACATTCCGCCGCCCGCAATCACAATGGCAATCCATGTGGGGAGTTGAATCGTTTGTTTGTAAAAAATTCTGGCAACCAAGGCAGTAAGCAGAGGGCCAACGGACATAGTCACCAAGACTTCAGCCACGGACGCTAACGTCAATGCCACCATAAACGCGGTGAACATGACTGCCCAACACATTCCACTGAGCCATAACTGCTTGGGTGCTTTCACTAAACGCTGCAAGACACCCGGACCTTGCAAGACCCGAAGAAAAACAACCAAGCAAATAGCGGTAAAAAAGCTCCGCCAAAAAGTCAACTCAAAACTTTGAACCGACTCCAACATCCGCGTGACCACACCCGCGATAGACCACATGGCGGCAGCAGCCACCATGGTCCAAAAAGCACGGGTTCGGGTCCAACGCAAGAAGCTTTTCCTTAAATCTTGTTTTTCTTGCGCTCGTGCTCTTTTAAGTAACGTTTACGCAAACGCACACTTTTAGGCGTTATTTCGACCAATTCGTCGTCATCGATAAATTCAACGCCGTACTCCAACGTCAAATCAATGGGAGGAGTGATTTTCACAGCGTCTTCTTTTCCAGAGACGCGAAAGTTGGTTAATTGCTTGGTACGGGTAGCGTTGACCACCAAATCGTTGTCACGGCTGTGGATACCCACAATCATGCCTTCGTACACAGGGTCGTTGGCTTTCACAAACATACGGCCACGGTCATCGAGTTTGCCCAAGGCGTAGGTGAAGATTTCACCGTCGTCCATAGAAATCAACACACCGTTTTTACGTCCACCAATGTCACCTTTATGAGCTTCATAGCTGTCAAAGATGTTGGAGATCAAGCCTGAACCACGGGTCAGGTTTAAAAACTCATTGGTAAAACCAATCAAACCACGCGCAGGAATACGGTATTCCAAACGGACACGGCCACGGCCATCAGGTTCCATGTTGACGAGTTCGCCTTTGCGCTCGCCCAAAGCTTGCATAACACCACCTTGGTGGGCTTCTTCAATGTCGGCGGTGACCAATTCGATGGGTTCGTGGCGCTCGCCATTGACATCGCGGTACACCACGCGCGGTTTAGACACTGCCAATTCGTAGCCCTCACGGCGCATGTTCTCTAACAAAATGGTCAAGTGCAACTCACCACGGCCCATTACTTCGAACACACCCTCTTCGTCCGTCTCTTTGACACGCAAAGCAACGTTGTGCTGCAGTTCTTTTTGTAGGCGGTCCCAAATTTGGCGGCTGGTCACGAACTTGCCTTCACGTCCCGCCAAGGGGCTGGTGTTGACGCAGAAATTCATTGTCAATGTGGGTTCGTCTACCTTCAACATAGGCAAGGGAGTTGGATTCAAAGGGTCGGTGATAGTGACACCAATTCCGATATCCGCAATACCGTTGATCAAAACAATGTCCCCAGGACCCGCCTCAGTCGCTTGCACACGTTCTAGACCCTGGAACGTCAGCACTTGGTTGACACGACCTTTCACTGGCTTGCCATCCACGCCCTCCATCACCACAACATCCATCATGGGTTTGATAGTGCCTTGGCTGATTCGGCCAACGCCAATACGACCAACAAATGTTGAGAAGTCCAACGCAGAAATTTGTAATTGCAAAGGTGCACTAGGGTCACCTTTTTGTGCAGGCACATGCTTCAAAATGGTATTGAACAAGGCTGACATATCTGGCCCCCACTGCTCACCAGCAGCGCCCTCCTCCATCGATGTCCAACCATTGATGCCTGATGCATACACCACGGGAAAATCGAGTTGCTCGTCAGTTGCGCCGAGTTTGTCAAACAAGTCAAAGGCGGCGTTCACCACAAAGTTTGGACGTGCACCAGGCTTATCGACTTTGTTCACCACCAAAATTGGGCGTAGTCCCAAAGCCAAGGCTTTCTTGGTAACAAAACGGGTTTGGGGCATCGGGCCTTCTTGCGCGTCAATCAACAGCACCACGCCGTCGACCATGGACAAGGCACGTTCCACTTCGCCGCCAAAGTCCGCGTGTCCAGGGGTATCAACGATGTTGATGTGGGTGCCTTCCCAGCTCACCGCACAGTTTTTAGCCAAGATGGTGATGCCACGTTCACGCTCAATCGCGTTGTTGTCCATCACCGTATCGACTACTTTTTCATGTTCAGCAAATGTGCCAGATTGGCGTAAAAGTTGGTCGACCATGGTGGTTTTGCCGTGGTCCACGTGCGCGATGATCGCGATATTGCGAATTTGTTTACTCATACTTCACTCTCCAAAATGGTTTGAATTTCTATGGGGCTTAACAAGCGCCCAGGAATTAGTTCTCCGGCTTTCACATGCGCAGTGCCTAGCAATGCGCGAGGGGATTCGCCGTAAACAGCGGTTTGCTCGCAATCAGGCCAATTGCCTCTGCGACGTAAACCACTTAAAAATCTGCCAGCATCTTCTTTGTTCAAGGTGACAGAGATATGTCCGTCCAATAGCGCATCAACTGGTAATAAACGGGTGGCGCGGTCTGCTTCAGACAAGGCCTCGAAATCTTGGAGACCAATGCATTGGTCTACTTGGAAAGACCCAGTGGCCGTGCGGCGTAAATAAGTGACATGCGCACCACAACCCAAAGCATTACCAATATCCTGTGCCAAGGTTCTGATGTATGTGCCCTTGCTGCAACGCACACGAATGCGCAAACGACGCACGCCATTTTTTGGCTCAATTTCTTCTATTGAAAGCGTATGGATAGTGATGTTGCGTGCCGAACGTTCAACGTCTATCCCAGCGCGCGCATAGTCGTAGAGGGCTTTGCCGTCTTTCTTCAGAGCGCTATACATCGGAGGGATTTGCGCAATCGGTCCAGTGAAACGTTCTTCAACAGCTTGTAGTTGCTCAGGAGAAAAATCTACGGGCTTGGTGGCAACCACTTCACCTTCTGCATCGCCCGTAGCGGTTTCAATACCCAAGGAGGCAATCGCTTCATACGATTTATCCGCATCCAAATGCAATTGGCTAAATTTAGTAGCTGCACCAAAACACAAGGGCAACACACCTGTAGCCAATGGATCTAAGGTGCCCGTGTGTCCTGCTTTTTCAGCGCGCAACAACCACTTGGCCTTTTGCAAAGCATCATTGCTAGAGATGGAGAGGGGTTTGTCTAACAGCAACACCCCATGCACAGGGCGTCGCTGCACCCTGGTGCGCGGCGCGTTCATTCTCAGTCGTCCTTAGCGCGGGAAGAGACAGCCTTGGCGATCAAGGCATTCATATCTGACGCATGCTCGGGCGTGCGGTCGTAGATGAAATGTAAAGACGGCACGGTATGGATATGCAAGCGCTTGAATAAACCATTACGCAAAAAACCAGCGGCTTGGTTCAAACCTTCTGCTGTTTCAACAGGATCACCGTTAAGAACACTGAAATGCACTTTGGCATGTGCGTAATCGGGTGTGACTTCCACACCTTGCAAAGTCACCATGCCCACGCGCGGATCTTTCAACTCGCGCGCGATGAGTTCGGCCAGGTCGCGTTGGATCTGGTCGGCAACTTGGTAACTGCGGTTAGGCGTAGAACTTGATTTACGGGCCATGGCACTCGCGTTTTACAACGAACGGGCAACCTCTTTGATTTCAAAGAACTCCAACACATCGCCTTCGACGATGTCGTTGTAGTTTTTGATGGTCAAGCCGCATTCAAAGTTCTCTTTAACTTCTTTGGCGTCGTCTTTGAAACGCTTCAAGCTGTCGAGTTCGCCCGTGAAGATAACCACGTTGTTGCGCAACAAGCGTAACTTTGCGGTACGACGTACCAAGCCAGAGGTGACCATACAACCTGCGATCGCACCAATCTTGCTAACGCGCAATACTTGGCGAATTTCGGCGGTACCGATGACTTCTTCTTTCTTATCAGGCGTCAACATGCCCGACATCGCTGCCTTGAGTTCGTCAACAGCGTCGTAGATGATGTTGTAGTAACGGATCTCGACGTCGTTCGATTCAGCCAACTTGCGCGCACCTGCGTCGGCACGGGTGTTGAATCCAATCACCACGGCTTTGGATGCAATTGCCAAGTTGACATCGCTCTCGCTGATGCCACCGACAGCGGCATAGACCAACTGCACTTTGACCTCATCGGTAGACAACTTGAGCAATGACGCAGCCAGAGCTTCTTGCGAACCTTGCACGTCGGCTTTGACAATGATGGGCAACATCTTCACATCACCAGACGTCATATCAGAGAACATGTTCTCAAGTTTCGACGCTTGCTGTTTGGCCAACTTGGTGTTGCGAACCTTTCCAGCGCGGTACGTGGCAATTTCACGGGCACGGCGTTCGTCGGTCATGACCATGAAGTCGTCACCGGCTTGCGGTACTTCGGTCAAACCTTGAATTTCAACAGGAATAGATGGCCCCGCTGCTTTGATTGGCTTGCCGTTTTCATCCAGCATGGCACGCACACGGCCAAATGTTTGTCCAGCTAAGACAACATCACCTACGTTCAAGGTACCAGACTGCACCAAGACAGTAGCCACAGGGCCACGCCCTTTGTCCAAACGCGCCTCGATCACCAAGCCTTTGGCCATGGCTTCAACGGGAGCCTTGAGTTCCAAGACTTCGGCTTGCAGCAAGACCTGTTCGAGCAAGGCGTCAATGCCTTCACCTGTTTTGGCTGAGACCAAAACAAAAGGCGAATCGCCGCCGAATTCTTCGGGAACGACTTCTTCGCTCACCAATTCGCCTTTGACGCGTTCAGGATTGGCACCGGGTTTGTCGATCTTGTTGACTGCCACAACGATAGGCACACTAGCCGCTTTTGCATGCTTGATAGCCTCTTTGGTTTGCGGCATCACGCCGTCATCAGCTGCCACCACCAAGATAACGATGTCCGTCGCTTTAGCACCACGGGCACGCATGGCTGTAAAGGCCTCGTGACCAGGGGTATCAAGGAA
>DDYJ01000118.1:13243-17563 GCA_002347905.1 Comamonadaceae bacterium UBA2237
GCATGGTGCGCAGAAGCTTCTTCTTCAGTAAATGCCTCAGGGTCATCCAAGGCAGCGACGATGGCTTTGTGGCCCATTTCTTCCACCACAATCATGGCGGTGTCTTGGTCTAGTGGTTGGTTGATGGTGGCCATTTGTCCGAGCTTCATCAATTGTTTAATGACCTCAGATGCTTTGACCGCCATTTTGTGCGCGAGTTCTGCGACTGTGATGGTCTCGGGCACGTGCACTTCAATGACACGTGCTTCGACGGGTGCAGCGGACTCATGCGCATCATCTCTGCCCGAACGCTCACGACGTCCACGGGGGCCACTACGCCAACTGTTGCGACCTACGCCACCGCTGGTATCACCACGGGTTTTGATTTCTTTCTTCTTGGCTTGCTCATCAGCCCAGCTAGAAGACAGTTTTGCACTCTTGACTTCTTTGTTACCAGGGGCAGCAGGTGCACTCGTAGCAGTGCGTTCTTTGGCACCTGGGCTGCCTGCAGGCTTATGCAATGTGCCTTTGATCGGCTTTGCTTCCACAGGGGGTGGTGCGACTTTTTTAGGCGCAACCTTTTGCGGCGAACTCATCATGTCGCGAATCGCTTCGGCTTCCGCCAAAGCTTTACGACGACGCGTATCAAGATCTTTGGCTTTTATCGAATCTTCTTCGGCACTGATCTTGGCCGCTTCTTTGGCTTTGGTGATCGCCTGTTCTTTCGCTAATGCTTTGGCAACACTGGTCTGATTTGCGGCTGATTTTGAATTGGTGGCTGCCTTCTTTCCCAGCTCAACTTCTGCTTCGGATTGGGCGCTGGCTTCTTTGGCTTCGCGGACACGGCGTTTTTCAGCCAATTCTTCCTCTTGGCGACGGATGAGTTCTGCTTGGCGGCGTGCTTCTTCTTCGCGACGCGCTAATTCAGCATGGTCTATGACTGGTTGAACTGCTGCAGAAGCAGCTTGGGGCTCAGGGGTAGCGACAGTATTTGCTTCATTGTCATCACGTTTGACAAATGTGCGCTTCTTACGCACCTCAACCTGGATGGTTCGGGCTTTACCGGTTGCATCCGCTTGTTTGATTTCTGTGGTCGATTTTTTGACCAAGGAGATTTTTTTACGTTCGGTCGTAACTGTGCCGTGGCTGGTTTGTAAATGCGTCAAAAGCTTTTGTTTGTCTTTCTCGGTCAGTGCATCACTATCCGATGATTTATTCACCCCAGCAGCTTTGAGTTGCTCGATGAGGGTGTCTGTGGGTTTTTTAAGTTCTTTTGCAAACTCGGCGACTGTCGTACTGGACATATGGTGTGTTCCTTCCCATGACCGTTACTCTTGACCCGCGAACCAATGCTCGCGCGCCTTCAAGATCAGGGTTTTGGCTTCTTCTTCGCTTTGGCCAGTGATGGCTGTGAGCTCGTCTACGGCCAAATCGGCCAAATCGTCACGGGTATGCACACCGTTCTCTGCCAGTTTGGGCAAGAGTTCAACATCCAATCCTTCAAGGTCACGCAAATCTTGCGACACCTCTTCGACACTCTCTTCGCGTGCGATTTCCATCGTCAGCAAAGCGTCTTTCGCGCGGGTGCGCAACTCGTTGACCGTGTCTTCGTCGAAGCTTTCGATCTCGAGCATTTCTTGTAGGGGAACGTAAGCCACTTCTTCCAAGTTGGTGAAGCCTTCTTCGATCAAGATGTCGGCCACTTCTTGGTCGACGTCGAGTTTGTCCATGAACAGGGCCCGGATCGAGTGCGATTCGTCGGCTTGTTTTTGGGCAGATTCTGCGGCGTCCATGATGTTGATCTTCCAGCCTGTAAGGTCGGATGCCAAACGCACGTTTTGACCACCACGACCTATGGCAATTGCGAGGTTTTCTTCATCCACCACCACATCCATCGCGTGTCTTTCTTCGTCTACCACGATAGAGCTGACATTGGCTGGCGCCAAAGCACCGATGACGAACTGGGCGGGATCTTCGCTCCACAAAACGATGTCGACGCGCTCACCGGCCAATTCGGTGGTCACTGCATTGACACGGGTGCCTCGCACACCGACACAAGTGCCGATAGGGTCAACACGTTTGTCATGGGACAAAACAGCGATCTTGGCGCGTGAGCCAGGGTCACGGGCACAAGATTTGATTTCCAGCAAACCTTGCTCGATTTCAGGTACTTCGTGACGGAACAACTCGACCATGTATTCAGGGGCGGAGCGCGACAAGATGATGGGTGCACCACGTAGGGTAAGGTCGACATCCATGATCATGGCGCGTACACGGTCGCCATTACGAAGGTTTTCTTTGGGGATCATTTCGCCACGGCGCAGGCGGCCTTCGACGCGGCCTGCTTCGACAATGATGTCGCCCTTGTCCATACGTTTGACGGTTCCGACAAAGATTTTTTCGCCGCGCGCCATGAAGTCGTTGAGCAACATTTCGCGCTCGGCGTCACGTATTTTTTGCAGGATGACTTGCTTGGCAGCCATCGCACCAATGCGGCCAATGGGCAAAGACTCGATGGCCTCTTCGATGTACTCACCCTCTTCGACGTCAGAGACACGCTCGCGGGCGTCCATTAAGAGTTCTTCTGCATCGGGGTTTTGCAACCCAGCCTCGTCAGGTACTACCAACCAGCGGCGGAAGGTTTCGTAGTCGCCGCTGTCGCGGTCCATGGAAACGCGGATGTCTACATCGCCTTCATATAGTTTTTTGGTCGCTTGAGCGAGCGCAGACTCCACAGCGCCGAAAACAATATCGCGCTCGACGTTTTTCTCGCGGGAGATGGCATCTACCAACATCAACATTTCGCGGTTCATAACGACTACTCCTTCACAAAACTTAAGCTCAACGGGACTTTCGGCCCTTGAAATCCACAATCGGTGCTAGACGTGCTTCGCGCAACTCGTCTAGCGAAAACCCCAGTACGTGTACGGGGGTGTCCGTTCTTTTTTTGCTGATTTTTTGTCCTGGTTTGGCTTGCGGCTCATCACGCCAAGCGATTTGCCAACCATCCCCGTTTGCCCCACGCTCAAGCTTGCCTCGAAACTTTTTGCGATTGGCCGAGACTTGACCCGCCGCTGCAGCGCCCATAGGCGCTTTTAACGTCAGGTCCACAATAGAACCAGCAAACCGCTCAAAGTCTTGCGCATGGCGAAGTACCCGATCAATACCTGGCGAGGAAACCTCTAACCGCTGGTATTGAGAGCCATCCACCTCTAGGGCGAACTGCAACTGGCGGGTGACCCGTTCGCAATCTTCCACATTGACAAATAGCTCGGGCGACTCTGCGCTCCAGGGATGGTCAATCGTGATGCGCAAAAGGCCCCCAGCAGAGCGTTGTATCTCCACTAAGTCGTACCCTAAGCCGGTCACGGTTTCTTCCACTGTTTGCTGCAAGGCCACTTTGACAAAAAACCTTCCAAAACCAAACACCAAAAACAATCGACCAAAAAAAACGGGCGGTAATTACCCGCCCGTTTGGTCGTGAAGCAAGCATTGTAACGGCTAAATGCTTGATTTGCAAGGATTTAGTTCATTTTTTGTCGTATCCAGCGTTAACTAAAAGGCGGGTGTAAGCATGCGTGGAATGGTTCAGGATGTGGTCTAGATTGCCCGAATCGACTAACTTGGCGTTTTGCACCACCAGCACATGGTGCGCCATTGCGCGAATCACGCCGATATCGTGGGTGATCAGCAAATAACTCAGTCCCCGCTGTTTTTGTAACTTTTGCAGCAATTGCAACACTTGTTTTTGGGTGGTCACGTCCAAGGCGCTGGTAGGCTCGTCCAACACAATCACCTTGGGGTCGAGTACCAAAACTCTGGCAATGGCCAAGCGTTGGCGTTGTCCACCTGAGAACTCATGCGGATAGCGGTTACCAAATTCCCGAGAAAGGCCACAGAGCTCAATCATTTCATCGACTGCAGGATCTGAATCATCCTTAGCCATGCCATGAACAATGAGAGGCTCAGCCACGATCTGACGAACTGTCATACGAGGATTTAAAGATGCGTATGGATCTTGGAAAACAATCTGCATGTCTTTGCGCTCTTTGCGAATCTCTTCTCGTGAGAGCGTGTGAATCTCTTTACCATTGAAGTAAATCTCACCAGCAGTTGGATCAAGTAAGCGAAGGATTAAACGGGCAGTCGTTGATTTACCGCACCCTGATTCACCCACAAGACCTAGAGTCTCACCGGCTGCAATATCAAAAGAGATTCCATCAACAGCATGGATCTGTCCAACGGTGCGCTTGAGTAGACCGCGTTGAATTGGAAACTTCTTTTCTAAGTTAACAACTCTTAGTAATGGTTCACTCATTTGAGCACCTTCACAAAGTTAGG
>DDYJ01000203.1:0-2512 GCA_002347905.1 Comamonadaceae bacterium UBA2237
GCTCAAAATAATTTGCGCTGTTTTTTCGTAGTGGTGCGTTAGGGCGGCACAGGCAACCGCTACATTTCCTGACACCACGGCATCGACCACCTGCTTGTGCTCGTCTGATTCATCGCGGCGCTTGTAAGCAGTTTTCATGGCGAGTTGCCGATAGCGATAAGCTTGGTCGTACAACTGTTCGCAGAAGCCCAGTAGCCATCGAGAGCCGCAATTGCTAAGCAGCGCCAAATGAAACTCGCGGTGGAGTTTTTCCCATGCGGGGTTTTCTAAATAGTTCTCTTGGCTCAACGAGCGAGGCGTTTTAGACAAACGGTGCAAGGCCAAAACCACTTTCTCTTCCCACTCTGGCGTGCTGGCTTGCATGGCTTGGGTCAAGGCGAGGGTTTCTACCCAGACGCGGGTTTTGGCCAATTCACGCAAGGCCTCTTCGCTGACGGGCGTCACCACAAAGCCGCGTTGGTCCATGTGCTGCACCCAGCCTTCTGCTGCCAACCGGTTCAAAGCTTCACGGATAGGCGTAGCCCCTGTACCGTAATGCTCTCTGAGAGATTCGATGCCAAGTTTGAGGCCTGGCGTCCAAGTGCCGCTTAAGACGTCGGCACGCAGGCGTTCGTAGGTACTCAGCGTTAAGGATGCAACGCTTTCAGGCGCGAGTTCTGTGGTCATAGCAAGAGATATTAATCGATAAAAATTTTAATCAGCCGAAATTATCGATATTATTCAGCCCACTGCTCACACCATTTCATAAGGAAGCACCATGCGTTTTTTGAGTTTTGAGGCTAACGGCCAAGCGGGTATTGGTTGGGTCAAAGATATACACGCCACTGATTTTGTAAACCTCGCGCTTGCTGCGCCTGAATTGCCTCGCAATCTCAAAGACTTGATTTGCGCCCCCGGCGGTCTGGATGCAGCAGACGCTGCAGCACGCAAAGCGCCTGCCAGCGCAGTTCAGGCAATTTCCAGCGTGACCATGCTGCCGCTCATCCCCAATCCCGGAAAAATCGTCTGCATGGGATTGAACTACGCTGACCATGCAAAAGAAGGCGGCAACGCGCGACCCGAGTACCCCAGCTTTTTCTTGCGTGGCAACTCGTCCATGGTCGGCCATAACCAACCGATCGTGCGTCCCAAAGCCTCTACCCAGTTGGACTACGAAGCAGAGTTGGCGGTCATCATTGGCAAAAAAGCGCGGCATTTGACAGCAGATAACGCCCTCGATTGCATCGCAGGGTATTCGTGTTTCAACGATGGCAGCATTCGTAACTACCAACGCAAATCCTCGCAATGGACGATCGGTAAAAACTTTGATGCCACGGGTCCGTTTGGTCCCTGTTTGGTTACGCCAGACGAGTTGCCGCCCGGTGCAGCAGGCCTTCGCATCCAATCGCGCTTGAATGGCAAGGTCATGCAAGACGCCAACACCGATGTGTTTTTGTGGAATGTGGTCGAAGCCTTGCGCATCATCACCGAATGCATGACCTTGGAGCCGGGCGACGTGATCATCACTGGAACGCCTGCCGGTGTTGGCTATGCCCGCACGCCCCCCGTGTGGATGGCGCCTGGCGACGTATGTGAAATTGAAGTGGAAGGGGTTGGCATTTTGTCGAACCCTATCGTGGATGAGCGTTGAACAGGATAGGTTGGACGCTCAAGAGAGAGATGAAGCATTTCAACGCCATACTTAGACCGCGCTAACCACAAAAACTTAAAGGAGACGACCATGTCACATGCGAATACTTCCACTACATGTTTAAACTGCCTGCCCCGTCGCGGATTTTTAACAGGACTGCTGGCAACGGGCGCTGCGAGCATCCTGCCCTCTTGCGCTGTGACCAAGCCGAACCATGCGTCGCCTCTTGAAGCCAAACGTGACTTGGTCGACGTGCACCACCATGTGTGGGCGCCAGCGTTTTTGAAGGAACTCGAAGCCCGCAAACTGGCCGAGCCACCCGCCCGTAATTGGTCGCTCAACAAAACCTTGGACGATATGGCGAAAGCCGGCGTGACTTACTCGATCACGTCGCCCACCACACCCGCCGCGAGCTTTGGCGATGCGGAAACCATGCGTCGCATGGCGCGGGTCAGCAACGAATATGGCGCCCAGCTCGCGCGCGACTATCCCAAACAATTTGGTTTCTTTGCCACCTTACCTATGCTCGATGTAGATGGCGCTTTGAAAGAAATCGCTTACAGCTGCGATGTGCTCAAGGCCCAAGGCATTGCCATGCTGACCAGCTATGACGGCAAGTGGCTAGGCGACGCGTCGTTTGCGCCCATCATGGACGAGATCAACCGCCGCAAGTTGATCGTCTACACCCATCCGTCCAATCCGAAGTGCTGCAACGGACTACAAGAAGGCGTGCCAGGATCGACCATCGAATTTGCGACCGACACCACACGCACGATCACCAGCATTTTGTTTAGCGGCACTGCTACGCGCTGCAAAGACATCAAGTTCATCTTCTCGCATGCGGGCGGCACCATGCCGTTCTTGGTGGAACGCCTCACCATG
>DDYJ01000203.1:2574-4496 GCA_002347905.1 Comamonadaceae bacterium UBA2237
TGCTGTCACTGTTGAACTTAGTCGATGTCAGCCAAGTGGTTTTTGGAACCGACTTCCCCTACCGCACCTCGCTAGACCACGTCAAAGGACTGATGGGCATGGGCTTTAGTTTGGAAGATTTGACAGCGATCGAAAGCCGTAATGCGCGGCGTATGCTGGCTTAAGGCTTAATCCGCCTTAGCCCCAGAACTCTTCACCACGGCGGCCCACTTAGGTACTTCTGTTTTTAAGAAGTTGCCGAATTCTGTGGTGCTGTTGCGGTTACTGGACATTCCGAGTTGGGCGAATTTTTCGATGATGTCGGCGGACTCCATGGCGCGATTGAGCGCCGCGTTGAGTTTTTCTACAACAGTAGGTGGCGTGCCGATGGGAGCGAAAAAGCCAAACCAGGTGTAGTCGTCAAATTCTTTGTAACCAAACTCAGTAATAGACGGTACATCAGGTAGCAAAGGCGAACGGTTAGCACTGGTCACGGCCAATGCTTTCAACTTGCCGGCTTTGATCATGGGTACGGCGGGTGGCATGGAGGTAGATGCAATTTGCGTATGCCCTGCCACCACAGCGTTGATAGCGGCTGCGGGTTGGTAAGGTACATGGACGATGTCAACCTTCGCAGCAGACTTCAAACGCTCCATCGACAAATGCGTCGTGGTTCCAATGCCAGACGACGCATAGCTAAAGGGTGACTTCTTGGCGGCTTCGACCATTTGCGGCAAGGTGTTCACAGGAACGCCAGGGTTCGCAGTAAATATATTGGGTGTCTTGGGACCCAAGGCAACTGGCATGAAATCTTTGATTGCGTCATAGCCAGCGTCTGCATACAAAGACGGATTGACCGCAAAAGCCACGCTGTGCACCAAGATGGTGTAGCCGTCAGGGGTTGCGCGTTTAACTTGTAAGCTGGCAATATTGCCGCCCGCACCGCCTTTGTTTTCGACGATGAAATTGCCACCGGTAATTTCTGACAGCTTTTGCGTGAGGGATCGCGCGACGATGTCTGTCGAAGCACCAGGCGCAAAAGCCACCAAGAGGGTGACGGGCTTGGCTTTGGGCCAATCGCTTTGGGCGGAAGCGTTGACGCACAAAACAGCTGCCAAGGCGGCAACGGTAAGAGATTTAAATGCGGGGGTAAATTGATTCAATAGTTTCATAGCTGTCTCCTGTTTATTACGTTTCTTTTTTCTCAAAGCTCTTTAAATACGTACACCCTAGCCAACCCTTTTAAGAAAGCTGCGTTTCTTGTTCTAGTCTTGCTTGACAAGGCAAAACTCAAACTGCACCTCATTAAAGGGAGCTTGCAAGTTGTATCGTTTGGCGACTTCGGCTTTTTTGCAAGGCTTGAATTCCACAATCAAACCTTCACGCACACCAAACACGGTGTCGTTGTCTATATAGGCAGATCCTGCGGGGAACAACTCGGTCACCAAGCCGACGTAGCCCGGCGCGCTGACGATCACATGGTAGTGGGCTGGGCGCCAAATATTGCGGTTGGCTGCTGCCAACATGGCGCCTACAGGGCCATCCGTGGGAACGGTGTAAGGGTGCGGGCGAATCGTGAGCAACTCAAAACTACCATCTGCTTCGCATTGAATTTTGCAGCGCAAGTTATGAGGGTCTTGCGCAGGGTCTTGGGCTGGGTACAAGCCGTTGTCTGCGTTTTGCCAAAAGTCGAGCTCGGCATTGGGGACTGGTTTGCCGTTTATGTCTACGACCCTGCCATGCAACCAAGTTCTCTCGCCTGCTTGGCCATTGGTTAAGTCCACGCCATTGGGTTGCAACTGCGAGTCATGGTTATGAAAAGGGCCCAAGACGCTGCTAGAAGTGCCGCCCACGGGTTGCGAAACCACGTCGACCATAGAAGAGATGCCCAACACATCAGACAACAAGCTAAATTCGTTGCGCTCTTCGGTGGTGATGTCTGC
>DDYJ01000203.1:4507-7455 GCA_002347905.1 Comamonadaceae bacterium UBA2237
AAAGCGTGCAAATGCTTGACCAACAGCGCCATGACCTCACCCATCCGGTGATCTGAGGCTTTGGCAAAACTGCGCATCGCAGCTTCGGTGACGGTTAGCATGGGAGTTCCTTTACAAGCCATTGGGTGGTTTCATCGATAATATTCGATAACCATTATTTTTATCGATAAAAATTGGATTCCACACTTTTTTGAACCGAGTAAATGCCCGCCACTTTTGAACCCACAGACTCACTCATAGGCCGCATCGCCGTGCGTGTTCTCGCTAAAGCAGCTAACGCAGATGCATTGGCGCCTCATATCGTCGCGCAAGACCCACCCGCATTCAAAGCAGGTGAGGCCTTGGTGCGCGTTCGCAGCGCAGGCGTGAATCCCAGCGACGTCAAAGCCGCATTGGGATTGATGCCACAAGCGGTGTTTCCTCGCACCCCCGGACGCGACTATGCAGGCGTGGTGGTCGACGGTCCCACGCATTGGGTTGGCAAAGAAATTTGGGGTTCAGGCGGAGATGTAGGAATTACACGTGATGGCTCCCATGCAGGTTGGTTGGTATTACCAGAAGCCGCTTTGCGTGAGAAACCCAAGCGCTTGAGTTTTGAAGAGGCGGGCTCAATTGGTGTGCCTTTCATCACGGCCTATGAAGGCTTTCGACGCAGTGGTTTGCCGCAAGCTGGACAAACCGTGGCGGTGATGGGTGCCAATGGCAAAGTCGGACAAGCCGCAGTGCAACTGGCCGCGCAAGCTGGCGCTTCGGTGATTGCCTTGCAAAGAGGCGATGCACCACTAGACCAACGCGTCAAGGGTGTGCACTATGTCGACGCATCGCTTGGCAAAGTCGCAGAGACTATCCGTGAACTGAGCGCGGGCAAAGGCGCCAACATCGTATTCAACACGGTAGGTAGCCCCTACTTTGAAGCGGCCAACCTGGCGATGGCCAAAGGCGCGACACAGATTTTTATCGCCACGATTGAGCGCCCTGTGCCTTTTGATATTTTTACGTTCTACCGTGGCATGCACACCTATGTCGGCATCGACACCTTGGCACTTGACTGCGTTCATACCAACGCATTGATGCAAGCCATGTACGATGGTTTTGAATCTGGTAGTCTGCAACCCTTTCAAGTCACGCCAGATGCTATTTTTGGTCTAGACCAAGCCTTGCGTGTTTATAAAGAAGTACTAGGCGGCGCCAAGCGCCGTATTGTTTTTAATCCTCAATAGATAGGAGACAACTCAATGGCAATCAACGCTCTCACACGTCGCCACGCATTGCAATGGGCTGCGGCGGCAAGTGCCTCCTCAGCACTTCACGTATTTGGCCAAAGCGAATGGCCGCAAAGCAAAGCTATCACCTTTGTGGTTCCCTTCACGGCTGGCAGCGGCACCGATGTGATCGCTCGAACGATCGCAGAAAAACTCGGACCTCTACTAGGTGCACAAATCGTCATTGATAACAAAACAGGTGCGGGCGGGACAGTGGGCGCAGCCTTGGTGGCTAAAGCGCCCGCAGATGGCTACACCTTGCTAGTGCACAGCTCAGGGCACGTGGTCAATCCAGCGTTGTATCCAAAACTGAGTTACGACACTCTCAAAGACTTTGATGGCATCACGCCCTTAGCCAGTTTGCCCAACGTCATCGTTGTCTCCCCCAGCAAAGGCTATAAAGATGTCGCTGATTTGGTTGCCAAAGCAAAAGCGCAACCAGGCGTTTTGAACTATGCATCGGCTGGCAATGGATCAGCTACCCACATGAATGCCGAAAAATTTCGCGTCGCTACGGGCATTCAAGCGCAACATGTACCCTACCGCGGAACACCAGAGGCATTGACAGAAACGGCATCTGGCCGCATCGATTGGTTTTTTGCGCCTTTGGTGTCTGCTTTGCCATTGATACAAAGTGGCCGGTTGCAAGCACTCGCGGTTAGCACTGCGCAACGCTCACCTCTGTTGCCGCAAGTGCCTTCGATCAGCGATGCCGGATACGCAAGTGCGGCCTACACTTTCTGGGTGGGCTTGTTTGTGACCGCCAAAACGCCTAAACCCGTTGTGAACAAATTGCATGCAGGTGTGATTCAAGTCTTGGCAATGCCCGATGTGAAAGACCGCCTCGAGAAATTAGGTGCCGCTGCCATGCCGATGCAGCAAGAAGCATTTGAAAAATACCTCGACAGCGAAACACTCTCTGCTGCGCAACTCGTCAAAGCCGCCGGCATCAAGATCGAGTAAGTGCAGGCCTAAGATTTCAGCGCATTACTGCACTATGCCCTTGTCTTTGAGGGCTTTGATTTGCGCGGCAGTCAATCCCATGTCTTGCAACACCGCATCGGTGTCTTGGCCAATCTCTGGGGCATTGCGACGGTGCGAGCCAGGTGTACGTGAAAGCTTAGGAACGATTCCTGGTAATGCGAGCGTGCTGCCATCTGCCAGGGTGGTTTGCGAAATCATGTCGCGTGCTTGGTAATGGGGGTCTGCCGCAACGTCAGCCACTGTATAGATGCGCCCTGCTGGCACACTGGCAGCATCTAGTAGTTCTAGAACTTGCGCAACTGAACGTGTTGCAGTCCATGCACCAATAACAGCATCAATTTCCTCTACACGCTTCACGCGGCCTGCGTTGTCTGCAAGTGCAATGTCCTGACCTAAATCATCACGCCCCATGGTGTGCATGAGTCGTTTAAAAATACTGTCGCCATTGCCAGCAATCAACACATAACCACCATCTTGGCATTTGTAGGCATTGCTAGGCGCAATACCTGGCAAGGCACTACCGGCTGCTTCACGCACCGCACCAAATGCGCTGTACTCTGGCAACAAACTTTCCATGCAATTAAAGACAGCTTCGTATAAAGCGACGTCGATCACTTGGCCTTTGCCACTGGTATGCCGCTCGTGCAAAGCCAGCAAGATACCAATCACCCCATGCAAAGAGGCTAAGGTGTCGCCAATGCT
>DDYJ01000203.1:7517-7855 GCA_002347905.1 Comamonadaceae bacterium UBA2237
TTGTCGCGGTAAGGGCCTGTTTGTCCGTAACCACTTATACGCAGCATGATGAGCTTTGGGTTGATGGCCAACAATGCATCTGGACCCAAGCCCCAGCTTTCCATCGCACCGGGTCGGAAGTTTTCTATCAGTACATCGGCATCTTTGACGAGTTGCCGGACGATGTCTTGCGCCTCGGCCTGTTTTAAATCCAGAGCGATCGAACGTTTGTTACGCGATTGGATTTGCCACCACACCGATGTGCCATCTTTAAGTAAGCGCCATTTACGCAAAGGGTCGCCTGTAGTGGGTGGTTCAATTTTGATGACATCAGCACCAAAATCTGCCAAGGTTTTCGC
>DDYJ01000203.1:7941-13114 GCA_002347905.1 Comamonadaceae bacterium UBA2237
TTACTACTATGCACTGACAAGACAGCGCAAGCCTCTAAAATCGACACACAATTGTCACTTGACCACACTACGATCCAACTATGAAGCAAGGTACTTTATTGGCAGCCATCGATTTAGGCTCCAATAGTTTTAGATTAGAAATCGGTCGTTACGAACACGGTCAAATTCAACGCATTGAATATCTCAAAGAAACAGTGCGTCAAGGCAGTGGCTTCGATGAAAACAGAAACCTCTCTCAAGAATCTATGGTGCGCGGGTGGGAGTGCTTAGCCCGTTTTGCTGAGCGCATCGCAGGTTTTCAAAAATCTCAGGTACGTGTAGTTGCCACCCAAACACTGCGCGAAGCTAAAAATAGAGAAACCTTCATCAAACGTGGGCATGACATATTAGGTTTCCCAATTGAAGTTATTTCGGGCAGTGAAGAAGCGCGTTTGATCTACCAAGGTGTTTCACAACTGCTACCGACAGACCACAAGCGCCGCTTGGTCATAGACATCGGTGGACGTTCTACCGAGTTAGTTCTTGGACAAAACTTACAAGCCCATGTCACNNACGGATCAAGCTTTTTCCAAAGCAGAAATTGCGGCCAAAGCCGTTTTAGAAGAAGCCCTTGAAAAATATCCCCGTTCACAATGGGATACCGCTTATGGTTCCTCTGGCACTGTTGGCGCCGTAGCAGATGTTTTGCAAGCCGAAGGCTGGCCAGCAGGTGAAGTCACTATGGATGGCTTGAACTGGCTCATCAAGCAGTTGGTGCGTGCTGGTCATGTAGACCATGTGCGCCTCGAAGGTTTAAGAGAAGACCGCCGTGCGGTCATTGGCGGTGGCGCAAGTGTTCTACGCGCATTGATGCAATTGCTAGACATTGAAAAACTCGATGTGGCGCAAGGTGCATTAAGGCAAGGCGTCTTGTTTGAAATGGTAGAGCGCGATGACCATGCCACAGACGTGCGTGATATTTCTATCCAACGCTTGGCACAAAAATTCACCATCGACCAAACGCAAAGCCAGCGCGTGAGTCGCGTTGCGCTGCAGCTGTTTAGCAAGGCGATTGCCAATTCTGAATTTGATAGCCCATTGGTGCAAAAGCTCAAGCGCAAACTCAGTTGGGCTGCCACCATGCATGAAGTGGGCTTTGCCATCTCTCATACCGACTACCACAAGCACGGCGCGTACATTTTGGAAAATGCGGACTTGCTGGGATTCAGCATGCAAGAGTTACAACGCTTAGGCCTACTGGTTTTAGGCCATCGCGGCAAACTGCGCAAGTTAGAAGCAAATTTCGAAGAAGTTGAATTCGTCAAAATGCTCATTGCATTGCGTATGGCTGTTATTTTGTGCCATGCCCGCAAAAATCCAGACCAAACTGGATTGGAGTTTTTCTGTAACGACAAGACGAAAACATTTACCTTAGAAGCAGACGCTGATTGGATAGAAGGCTATCCACAATCCGCGCATTTGCTACGCCAAGAGGTCATTGCTTGGCAAAAGACGCCTTGGGCTTTTGCATTTACCCAAGCAGCACGCGCTAAACAACCTGCTTAGTTTTTCGCGTTGCCATACAACGCCATGAGTTGTTGTTGCGCACTGGTGTAGACCTTCGGTGTTGCGCTACGTGATTTAGGCGGCATAGATCTGACATATTGCCCATTGGCAGTCATGACCCACGCATCCACATAGTCTTGTAGGTACGTTTGCAAACACTCATTGAAGATGCGTTGGCGTAGTTTTGGGTCTTCTACAGGCCAAGCTAGCTCCACACGACGCAACATATTGCGGTTCATCCAGTCTGCGCTAGACAAATACAAAGACTCTTCTTTGCCTGCCGCAAAATAAAACACACGCGAGTGCTCTAAAAAACGACCGATGATAGATTGCACACGTATGTTGTCAGTAAAGCCTGCTCTTTGGGCAGGCAACATACAGGCGCCACGAACGATCAAATCAACTTGTACACCAGCTTGCCCTGCATGGACCAAAGCCTCCATCAGGCTCTCATCAGTCAAGGTGTTCATTTTTAAAATGATGCGACTCTTATGACCCTCTCGCGCCGCATGGGCAGTCTGATTGGTCAGCTCAATCAGATTCTTCTGCAAGTGGAAAGGCGCAAGCATCAATTTGTTAAGTCTGGGAATCTTGCTTTGGTTAGCTAGCAAATTGAAAACAGTTTCTACGTCTTGCGTAATTTTGGCGTCACTGGTCAAGTGGCTCATATCGGTATAGAGCTTGGCTGTCTTGGGGTTGTAGTTGCCAGTAGAAAGATGTGCGTAACGGCGAATCAAGCGACCTTCGCGACGCGAGACCAACAACATCTTGGCGTGTGTTTTAAGCCCAACCACGCCGTACACCACTTGGGCGCCAATGTATTCGAGTTTTTCCGCCCAATTGATATTGGCCTCTTCATCGAATCGGGCTTTTAATTCCACCACCACGGTGACTTCTTTGCCACGCTGTACTGCTTCGCGCAATAACTCCATCAATTCAGAATCTGCACCGGTTCGATAAATGGTTTGCTTGATCGCTAGCACATGCTTATCGCGCACAGCCTCACGCAAAAAGGCCAAGACGCCATCAAAACTTTCGTAGGGTTGGTGAATCAAGACATCGCCCGATTGCAATTGCTCGAATATAGAGGTGTTGACTTTGAATTGCTTGGGAAAACTGGGTTGATAAGGCGGGAACAACCACTTGGGCCGATCGATCAAATCAATCAATTGGTTCAACCGCACCAAGTTCACTGGGCCATGGACACGATAGAGCGCAGACAAAGGCAATTCAAATTGGTGCAACAGGAAGTCTGATAAATGTTGCGAGCAACCTTCAGACACTTCCAGGCGAATCGCCTGACCGAAATTGCGGTGTACCAAACCATGACGCAACGCGGTACGCAGGTTTTTAACGTCCTCCTCGTCCACAGCCAAATCGGAATGGCGGGTCACTCGGAACTGAGAAAACTCTCCCACCACGCGGCCAGGGAAAAGCTCTTCTAAGTGCGCACGTATCACGCTAGAGATAGATACAAATAACAAACGCCGACCAGAAATTTTTTCAGGCAATTGAATGACCCGCGGGAGACTGCGTGGCACTTTCACAATTGCAATTTCGTTATCGCGGCCAAAGGCATCTTTGCCAGACAAGCGAACAATGAAATTTAAAGATTTATTGGCGATTTGTGGGAATGGATGGGCTGGATCTAGCCCTACAGGCAAAAGTAGGGGGCGCACCTCTCGCTGAAAATAATTTTTCACCCAATTGCGTTGTGCCGCATTGCGTTCGTTGTGCGACAAGATACGCACCCCAGCCTTGGCAAATGCAGGCATCAACGCATCGTTGTACAAAGCGTATTGCTCGTGCACAAGTTGGTGTGCCGCATGACTCAAAGAAGCTTGCGCTTGCGCGTCAATTTCGCTGAGTGCAGCCTTAGGTTTAGCAAGACTGGTGTAGAGCGCTGCACGCACTTCAAAAAACTCGTCTAAGTTGGAGGACACGATACAGAGGTAACGCAAACGCTCCAACAATGGCACATCAGTTCTTTTGGCCCAATCAAGAACGCGCGCATTGAATGCGAGCAAACTTAAGTCTCTGTCTAACCAATCGGAAGACATGTGCGATTTGTGTTTTTCTTGGGCGGGGGGATGTATGTGCATACTTTTATATTTTGCAAAGATTTTAAGTTTTAAAGCTCAAACAAAGATTCAGCGTCTTTTTTTCATTAATCTGTCACATAACATTCATAGAAACACACTAGACTGGATCTTTTAGGAGCGAATGTGACATTGGTCAGATTCTTATTAGGTATCGTTGCTGTTGCACTATTTGTTTTAAACAATGCAAATGCCGTTGAGCCCACATGGCTTAATTTTGGCGATTTGCTGCGTCACCCCATTGGGCCACAAGGCCTAGAAATTTCCACAAATGCCAAAAGCCTGCAAGGCCAACGCGTGCGCTTACGTGGCTTCATGGTCAAAAGCGAAGAAGACGCCATCGGCCAGTTCTACCTTGCGCCAGTTCCACTTCAAATGAGCGAGCATGCGGATGGACCTGCAAATGATTTACCAGCGTCTGCAGTTTTGGTAAAACTAGACCCAAGCCAATCAAATTGGGCTGTCGCGTATAAAGCAGGACCGCTTGTTTTAGAAGGCACTTTACTTGTTGGAAGACATGAAGATTCACAGGGAACTGTGTCTTGGTTTCAATTGCAATTACCTGTTCATTGATTTTTTAATAAACCCACATATCGCTATGAAAACTATGCAACGCTTTTTACCAATAGCAACATTCACCTGCTTACTGTCTTTGTACACATATGTTTCTGCGCAACCGGTTGTCACACGACTGACCCCACCTAGTGAACTTTTTACCAGCGGTCAATCAGCGCCCGTTATTGCGCGATTTTTGCCTGAGCAACGTTTTGATCTGCAAGCCACCATCAAACCAGATGACGCTAGTAAATCGATCACTAAAGCTGAGTTTGCAATTGACAACCAATTAGTCAAGGTTTCTTCCGCTTTGCGCGACTGCTCTTCAGGCTGCTTACCTAATATTTCAAAAAATAGTGCTGTTGCAACTGTTCGTGCTATCACTGTCAAGAAGCCAGGAATTCACACCTTCTCTGTCACCGCCACCCAAAGCGATGGCCAGAAGGTAGTGGCATCGGGTAATTTTGAAATCGTACCGTTCGAGAATGGAGGTCAAAAAGTCAAAAATATCATCATCTTCTTAGGTGACGGTATGGGCATCGCGCAAAGATCTGCCGCTCGTATCGTTGCTGGTGGCTATGCTCAAGGCAAATCAATTAAGCCATTGGCCATGGATACGTTTCCAGTCACGGGGCTTATCAAAACAACATCTTTAAATTCCATAGTGACAGATTCATCTCCTGGAATGGCCGCCTATGTCAATGGCAATAAAAGTAACAACAACGAAGAAGGCGTTTTCCCTGACGATACGACGGATCCATTTGATAACCCTCGCGTGGAATATCTAAGCGAGTACTTGAAACGCACTCAAGGCAAAGCCTTAGGTATTGTGACGACCGCAGATGTGTTTGATGCAACGCCTGCTGCGAATGCGATTCACACCAGTAATCGAGGTGCTGGTACTGGTATCGTGGATCAGTACCTAGATGATCGCCATTTAACAGGTCTTTCAGTTTTGATGGGTGGTGGTCGTA
>DDYJ01000054.1:0-186 GCA_002347905.1 Comamonadaceae bacterium UBA2237
AGAAGAAGGCGCATGCGCACAAACCTAAGTTGATCATCGCGGGTGCTTCTGCTTACAGCTTGCACATCGACTTTGCGCGTTTTGCCAAAGTCGCGAAAGACGTAGGCGCGATTTTCTTGGTGGATATGGCGCACTATGCGGGCTTGATTGCTGCCGGTGTGTATCCCAACCCCGTCCCCCATGCTG
>DDYJ01000054.1:215-6007 GCA_002347905.1 Comamonadaceae bacterium UBA2237
CCGCGCGGCGGCATTATTTTGATGAAAGCGGAGCATGAGAAGGCGATTAACAGCGCGATCTTCCCTGGCCTGCAAGGCGGTCCTTTGATGCACGTGATTGCTGCCAAAGCCGTCGCTTTCAAAGAGGCGATGGCGCCTGACTTCAAAGCCTACCAACAGCAAGTGGTGAAAAACGCCCAAATCATTGCCGAAACGTTGACACAACGTGGTTTGCGTATCGTCAGTGGCGGGACCCAAAGCCATGTGATGTTGGTGGATTTGCGCTCTAAAAAAATCACAGGCAAAGAAGCTGAGGCTGCGCTAGGCGCCGCGCACATGACGATCAACAAAAATGCTATCCCTAACGATCCAGAAAAACCATTCGTCACCAGCGGTGTACGCATTGGTACACCTGCGATGACAACCCGTGGCTTCAAGGACGAAGAAGCGCGCTTGACCGCCAATTTGATCGCTGACGTCTTGGATAACCCCCATGACGAAGCCAATATTGCTGCTGTGCGCGCCAAAGTGCACGCGTTGACGGCGCAGTTTCCCGTTTACAAGTAAGCCATGAAGTGCCCTTTTTGCGGTCACCTTGAGACCCAAGTGGTCGAGACCCGCATGTCCGAAGACGGTGACTCGATTCGCCGCCGTCGCCAATGCGGGGCCTGCGAAAAGCGCTACACGACCTACGAACGCCCTGACGTCAGCTACCCCAATGTGGTGAAAAAAGACGGCAGACGCACTGAGTTTCAGCACAGCAAGTTGTTGAGCTCTATGGCGCTAGCCCTGCGCAAACGCCCTGTCAGCACCGAGCAGTTAGACAACGCGGTAGAGCGGATTGAAGAAAAACTGATGAGCTTGGGTGCTAGGGAGGTGCCATCGACCCGCTTGGGCGAGTTGGTGATGCGCGAATTGAAGAAGCTCGACAAGGTGGCCTACATCCGATTTGCCAGCGTCTACCGCAGCTTTGAAGATATCGATGAATTCAAAAGCTTGGTGGATGAAGTGAGCAAATAATTTGTAAGTACTGGTTACACACTTTCTATGACAGCGGCCTAGCATGTGCTTATGCATTTGCTAGGTTTTTTCTTTTCGGCGCGTTTCAATCCTGCATTCCCAAAGTCTGCCATCGGCGGTTTTTCTCTGGTGGAGTGCATGGTGTGCCTCAGCATCTACGCCCTTTTGCTGGGGTTTGCTCTGCCCAGCATTTGGCGTTGGCAAGAACGCGCACGCATTGACAGCGTGCGCCAGCAACTCTTCAACGATTTGCAACTTGCCAGGGTGCGTGCCCTGCAATGGGGGCAGCGCTTGCAAATGCGTCGACTTTCAGGCTGTGTCCAGATGGGCGCAAGTGCTATCGATTGGAGTTGTGGTTGGCAGCTGAGCACCGTTGGTAGCAGTTCGAGCGCAGCACAAATCATCAGCACCACGTCTTTAGACGCATCGGTGCAGGTCATGTTTGCCAAGAGCACTGACTTTTTCATTTCTGCCCAAGGCGATTTAGGCGCTATTGGTGACCGATGGACAGTGCTATCACGTGTTGCTGGCGTCAACTTCACGCGATCTTTGTGTATCAACAGCGCGGGGCGTATCCGTTGGGTAGAGGCCGCCACATGCAGTTAGTCGACCGCTTGATTTCGCGGCAAGCCTGTGCCGGGCTGGCCATGCTAGAAGCCATTGTCGCCCTGCTCATGGTTAGCGCTGGCGCGCTGGGTGTTTTATGGTGGCAACAACAAGCTGCACTTCGCCAACAACAACATATCTACCAATTCATAGCCATGGGTTTGGTCAGTGATTTGGCTGATCGGATGCGCATCAACGCGTCTCAAAGTGCGCTTTATGCAGTTGGGTGGGGAGAGTCCCGCCAATCCAAACAAGACTGTTATGCCATTGCCTGCACTTGGCCGCAATTGGCGCAGTGGGATATCGCCCATTGGCAAGAAATGTTGCGGGCTCAGCTCCCAAAGGGCGACGCATCGGTGTACCCAATACCAGGGCTGTTAGGTTGGTGGGGCATCAGTGTCGGATGGTCGTCTAACAAGGACACAGCTAACAGTGTTGTATGCCCCGCACGCATGCAATGCTGGAATATGTCGATAAGGCTATAAAAATGGCGCGCACCACCTTGAAACGCTCTTCCAAACGCCTGAGCCCGACCAGCAACACCAATGGTTACTCCTTGACCGAATTGCTAATTGGTCTAGGGCTGAGTAGCTTGGTGGTGGCGATTGGTTTGTGCGTTTACCAAGTCTGCCGGCAGTCTTGGCTTTCCATCAGCGCCACAGACGCGCTTTACCAAAATGCGCAAGTTGCCTTTCGGGCTATTCGTCGCCAAGCCGAACTAGACGGCGCAGCCTATCTTCTCCCAGCAACAGACAACTTCGTAATCCTCCCGCAGCCCTACCCAAGCATGAGTTACCCGAACGAGGGTCTGGTTCTATCGCATTGGGCTGGCGCAGATCCGGCTGATTGCCAAGGTAACGCCAGCGCCAGTCCAAGCAGCTTGATTAGCAATAGCTTTAAGCGCAACTCAAATAAAGAGTTGGCTTGCAAAGACATCAACGCTGCAGGTAGTAGCTACCAAGCACTGGCCGAGGGCGTAGAGGATTTGCAAACGCGGTTTGCACTAATTAATCCAATACTCCAAACACTGCAATGGGTTCATGCATCCGAGTTATTTGGACAAGCGCAAATCGTGGCAATAGAGGTATGTTTACGCTTGGCCACCACGGTGCAATTGGGTGGCGGTTGGAGAGGCTCCCCGTCTCTTACCANNGTGCTTAGGTGGGTGCATATGTTGGTGCATATGGCTAAAAGTAAAGAATACGGATTCGCCTTGCCTGCCATTTTGGGAATTTTGGCGCTGACCAGTTTGACCTGCGCAACTCTTTGGCGTATGCAATGGGTCAACCAACAGCAATTGAATGTGCAGGCCCGCCTAATTCGTAACCAAGAAATTGCCAAGGGAGTGTTTCCATTGGTATTGCAAGACATTCTCGGCACAAACAGGTCGACAAGCGCAACAACCGATTCGTCCACCGACCTGCGTCACTTCGCTGGCACTGACGCACAAACGCATGCTTTTTTTCCAGCCAACGCCCAAGAGCGCGACAAATTGCAATTGCGTCTAGGTGCTGCCATGTGCCTGGCAGGGATTTGTGCACCTAAAACGCTAAATAGTTTGAATGCTGAGCAGTGGGGCAGTTTGCTGGGTCAGTCACAAGCCGTCAACCTAACAGATTTACCCAGCAGTGAGGTTGCTGCTTTTTATTGGGTTGAGATCTGGCTCGATGCTGGAGCGTCCGAGCCTGTAAGTTCGAGTGTGCTTGCAGGGGGTAACTCCGCCTTTATTTATCGCATCACAGCTCTTGTGAAAGAGGCTGCATCCAGTGAGTTAGCCGCACCCTCTAAGCCTTTTCCCAATGTCCAAGTCATGCAAGCCATATGGTCTCGCGCGAGCGACAAAGATCAGATCGGCCAATGGCACAGCCAAAAACTACTGCTATGACAACCCCATTAGATAATCTGGTGATGCCCCCTCTCGAATCAGATACCTACTGGATGTCGCATGCCCTGTCTTGGGCGGAAAAAGCGCTGTTCATTACCAGCCCTAATCCACGGGTGGGGTGCGTCATCATCAACGCCCAAGGCGTTTTGTTAGGCGCAGGTCACACCCAACCCGCTGGTCAAGCCCATGCAGAAATCATGGCGTTACAAGACGCCAAACAACGGGGGATGGATTTAGCGGGGGCTATCGCCTATGTTTCCTTGGAACCTTGTAGCCACCAAGGACGCACCGGCCCTTGTTGCGAGGCGCTAATTCAAGCAGGTTTGTCGCGCGTGGTGGTGGCCGTTCAAGACCCCAATCCGCAAGTCAGTGGAAGCGGAATTACACGCTTACGCCAATCAGGCATGCAGGTGGATGTCGGCATCTTGCAAGACGAAGCAAGGGCTCTTAACCAAGGTTTTTTCAAACGCATGACTACAGGCTTGCCTTGGATGCGTCTCAAAGTGGCGGCATCGCTCGACGGACAAACCGCGCTTAGCAACGGTGTGAGCCAGTGGATCACCTCTGCGGCTGCCCGACAAGATGGCCATGCATGGCGCGCCCGTGCGTGTGCCCTGCTCACGGGTATTGGTACGGTGCTAGAAGATGACCCCCAACTCAATGTGCGGGATATCGACAGCCCTCGCCAACCCACCTTGGTGATCGTCGACAGCAAACTGGAAACCCCTTTGAACGCCAAGCTATGGCAAACCCAACGCGAGGTTTGGATCTACTGTGCGATCGAAGCAGCTGATCGCCGAGCCGCCCTAGAGGTCAAGGGCGCACGTGTTGTGTGTCTGCCCAACGCACTTGGCAAGGTCGATTTACACGCCATGCAACAAGACCTGGGCCAACGGTCTATCAACGAATTGCATATTGAAGCAGGTTTCAAACTCAACGGCTCTCTTTTGGGCGATGGTCTGGTTGACGAATTACTGCTCTACCTTGCACCCATGTTGATCGGAAACGGGCTAGGTATTGCAAACCTCGGACCCTTTGCATCACTCTCGCAAGCATTGAAACTCGATATTCAAAACGTCGCATCGGTCGGGGACGATATTCGAGTCATCGCACACATGAAAAACCAATAGGCCCCGACTTACTCAGCCACTGCAAGAAACCTGCGAAAATACACAGATGTTCACCGGAATCATTACCGGCGTGGGGCGCATCACCGCTGTCCACGACCTGGGAAGCTCTTTTCAACACGGCAAACGCCTGACTATCCAGGCACCTGCCGGGTACCTGTCCGACGTGGGTTTAGGCGACAGCATCGCATTGAACGGTGCGTGCATGACAGTCACCAGTTTTGACGCTTCTGCCCACCAATTCACCATCGACATTTCCGCTGAATCACTGGCCCGCACCAGTGGACTGACTGAACTCGGTAGCGTCAATCTAGAAAAAGCCTTGCGCGCCAACGACAGACTCGGCGGACACATCGTTTCTGGGCATGTAGACGGCATTGGCCATGTCAGCCACTTCGCCCAAGTGGGTGAAAGTTGGGAATTGCGTATTTCAGCCCCTGTCGCCTTGGCTAAATATTTAGCCTACAAAGGCTCGATCACCGTCAATGGCGTGAGCCTCACAGTCAACAAGGTTCAGGACCATCAAGACAGTGGTGCGCTGCAAAACTCCGAAATCAGTATCAACCTGATTCCACACACGGTTGACAACACCGCCTTAGGCAGCTTGAAGACGGGAAGCGCCGTCAATTTAGAAATTGACACCGTCGCGCGCTACGTAGAACGTATGCTGCATGTTGAAAAACTTCTAGAAGCAAACCCTGCTGTTTGAAAGCCTCGTATGTCCAACCCCTTACAACTCGTACCCCAAACACCCGCCGTCATTTCTCCAGTAGAGGAAATCGTTGCGGAACTCAAAGCCGGACGCATGGTGATTTTGGTGGACGAAGAAGACCGCGAAAACGAAGGCGATTTGGTACTAGCAAGTGACCACGTCACACCCGAGGCCATTAACTTCATGGCCCGTTTTGGTCGCGGTTTGATTTGCCTAACATTGACACGCGAGCGTTGCGAGTTTCTCAAACTGCCACCAATGGCGGCTCAAAATGGAACGGCCTACAGCACGGCCTTTACGGTGTCTATCGAAGCCGCTGAAGGCGTGACCACCGGCATTTCTGCAGCAGACCGCGCACGCACGATTCAAGTAGCTGTTGCCCCATCCACCCAACCCTACGACTTGGTTCAACCCGGTCACGTATTTCCGTTGCAAGCGGTTGATGGTGGGGTCTTGATGCGCG
>DDYJ01000046.1:0-647 GCA_002347905.1 Comamonadaceae bacterium UBA2237
GTTATGAGCCCAACGAGCTACCAGGCTGCTCCATCGCGCGGTAAGGGTTTAATTATACGCGCTTATTAGACTTCCGGCGTGTCAGTGGCAGCAACTTCGGTGCGTTCTACCAATTCCACCAGGGCCATGGGCGCATTGTCGCCGACGCGGAAACCCATTTTCAAAATACGGGTGTAACCACCTGGACGTGTTTTGTAACGTGGTCCGAGTTCATTGAACAATTTGACAACGCTGTCGCGGTCACGCAAACGGTTAAATGCCAAACGACGGTTTGCCACAGTGGGCTCTTTAGCCAATGTGATCATCGGCTCGATGACGCGACGCAATTCTTTGGCTTTTGGCAAAGTAGTTTTGATGGCCTCGTGCTCGATGAGCGAGTTCATCATGTTGCGCAACATCGCCAAGCGGTGTTCGCTGGTGCGGTTGAGTTTTCTGAGTCCGTGTCCGTGACGCATGGTGTTTCCTTTAGTATTTTGCCGGCCGCCGTATCAGGTACGGCCAGGTGACGGAGTTTTAGGTTGCTGATAAAGCGATCAGCGGCGCTCTAAGCCTGCAGGTGGCCAGTTCTCGAGCTTCATGCCCAAGGTCAAACCACGTGAAGCCAAAACTTCTTTGATTTCATTGAGTGACTTGCGACCCAAGTTAGG
>DDYJ01000046.1:670-4973 GCA_002347905.1 Comamonadaceae bacterium UBA2237
GCAACAAAATAGGATCGTAGTTCTGGTTGCCACGTGGGGCTTCGGCCATCAGGCTAGTGATTTGATCGCCTTCTAACTGTGCAAACACAGCGAGTTGCTCGACCAAAATTTTGGAAGAAGCGCGGACTGCGTCTTCTGCAGTGATAGCACCGTTGGTTTCGATTTCCATGACCAAGCGGTCTAAATCGGTACGTTGCTCCACGCGCGCGTTTTCAACGCTGTAGCTGACACGGCTCACTGGTGAGAACGATGCGTCCAACACAATGCGACCGATAGATTTGCTTGGCTCTTCGCCATAACGACGCACGGTTCCTGGCACATAGCCGCGGCCGGTTTCAACTTTCAACTGGATATCGATCTTGCCGCCTTGCGACAAGTTGGCGATCACATGGCCAGGGTTGATGATTTCCACATCATGTGGTGTTTGGATATCAGCAGCAGTCACTGCGCCTTCGCCATCTTTGCGCAAGCTCAATGTGACTTCGTCGCGGTTGTGCAATTTGAAGACCACGCCTTTTAGGTTCAACAAAATGTTGACGACATCTTCTTGCACACCGTCGATGGATGAATATTCGTGTACGACACCAGCAATGGTGACTTCCGTGACGGCATAACCGACCATGGAAGACAACAACACGCGTCGCAAGGCGTTACCCAAGGTGTGTCCATAGCCACGCTCAAAAGGTTCCAACGTTACTTTGGCACGGTTGTGGCCGATTTGCTCAACGTGGATATTTTTTGGTTTCAACAAATTAGTCTGCATTCAGATTTCCTCTCAATACCCCCGGCTCGTTACACCGGTAAGGCAGGTTGTCTGGAACCACGCAACATCGAAACACTGCATGGGGTGCGTTCGGCTGAAGACTTCAGCCTAAATTAACGCGAATAAAGTTCGACGATCAACGATTCGTTGATGTCGGCTGCGAACTCGTCGCGGTCAGGGGACTTCTTGAAAGTGCCTTCGGCTTTGTCAACATTGACTTCGACCCAAGCTGGCATGCCAACTTGTTTTGCCAATTCGAGGGCTTCGAGCACACGACCTTGTTTTTTAGACTTCTCGCGCACGGCGATGACGTCACCAGCCTTGACCAAGTAGGACGGAATGTTCACTTGGTTGCCGTTGACAGTAATGGCTTTGTGAGAGACCAATTGACGGGCTTCTGCGCGTGTAGAGCCAAAGCCCATGCGGTAGACCACATTGTCCAAACGCGACTCCAAAATGAACAACAGGTTGGCACCGGTGTTGCCTTTTTTCTGGTCGGCTTGTGCAAAGTAGCGTCGGAACTGACGCTCCAACACACCGTACATGCGTTTGACTTTTTGCTTCTCGCGCAACTGCAAACCGAAGTCTGATGTGCGCTGTCCAGAAGTGCGACCATGTTGGCCAGGTTTTGTGTCGAACTTAGATTTGTCTGCAATCGAGCGGCGTGCGCTCTTTAAGAACAAATCCGTGCCTTCACGACGGGATAGTTTGGCTTTGGGGCCTAAGTAACGTGCCACTTGAATTTCCTTCTCTGATCATCTGCTCACTAAAAGTGAGGAGCCGCTGGTCGTAACCAGTGGCGGTGGGCTTTGGTTTGACAGTTTTAAGCGCGAACGCTTAGATGCGACGACGCTTTTGTGGACGGCAACCGTTGTGCGGAACCGGTGTCACATCAGCAATCGAATTGATGCGAATACCCAATGCGGCTAAAGCGCGCACTGAAGATTCGCGGCCAGGACCTGGGCCTTTGATTTCAACGTCCAGGTTCTTGATGCCTTGGTCAACAGCTGCACGGCCGGCCACTTCAGAGGCAACTTGCGCTGCAAATGGAGTGGACTTGCGTGAGCCCTTGAAACCTTGACCACCTGACGACGCCCATGACAAAGCATTGCCTTGGCGGTCGGTGATGGTAATGATGGTGTTGTTAAACGATGCGTGCACGTGCGCAATACCGTCAGCAATATTCTTGCGGACTTTTTTACGAACGCGTTGTGCGGCGCTATTTGTAGGTGCTTTAGCCATGTGAGTGCCTCAATCCAATTATTTTTTCAGCGCCTGCGCTGCTTTGCGCGGACCCTTGCGTGTGCGAGCATTGGTGCGTGTGCGTTGACCGCGCATGGGCAAGCCACGGCGATGACGGAAACCACGGTAGCAACCGATGTCCATCAAACGCTTGATGTTCATGGTAGTTTCACGACGCAAGTCACCTTCAATGGNNGCTTCGCAAATTTTGCGAGCGCGTGGGCGACCAATACCGAAAATAGCGGTTAAGCCAATTTCAGTGTGTTTGTGTGGCGGAATATTAATGCCAGCGATACGTGCCATATGCGTCCTCTTTAAACCAGTTCAATCAACCCTGACGCTGCTTGTGGCGTGGATCCGTACAGATCACGCGCACAACGCCTTTGCGTCGGATGACTTTACAGTTGCGGCAAATTTTTTTGACCGAAGCCGAAACTCTCATTTCACTCTCCTAAAACCCGTTTGTGCTTGGTATTAACCGAGCGTTGTTTTAAAACTTGCTTTCTTCAGCAGCGACTCGTATTGCTGGCTCATCATGTAGTTTTGCACTTGGGCCATGAAGTCCATAGTGACCACCACAATAATGAGCAACGATGTGCCGCCGAAATAGAAAGGTACGTTGTATTTCAAGATCAAGAATTCTGGTAACAAACACACGAAGGTGATGTAGATCGCGCCGACCAAAGTCAAGCGCACCAAAATCTTGTCAATGTATTTGGCTGTTTGATCACCGGGACGAATACCAGGAACAAATGCGCCACTTTTTTTCAGGTTATCTGCAGTTTCGCGGCTGTTAAAAACCAAGGCCGTGTAGAAAAAGCAGAAGAACACAATCGCAGCCGCATACAACATCACATACACAGGCTGTCCTGGTGCCAAAGCAGCAGAGATATCTTTGAGCCACAGCATGCTGTCGCCCGAACTAAACCAGCTCACCACGGTAGCGGGTAACAGAATAATGGACGAAGCAAAGATGGGTGGAATCACACCAGCCATATTGAGCTTCAAAGGCAAGTGGGATGACTGACCGCCATACACCTTGTTGCCAACTTGTCTGCGGGCGTAGTTCACCAAAATTTTGCGCTGTCCACGTTCAATGAACACCACAAAATAGGTGACACCAGCAACCACCAACACGATCAAGATGGCCGCGATGATGCTCATAGCACCCGTGCGCACCAACTCCAACAAGCCTCCGATAGAACCTGGCAAACCAGCGGCAATGCCAGAGAAAATCAAAATAGATATACCGTTACCCAAACCGCGCTCGGTGATTTGCTCGCCGAGCCACATCAAGAACATGGTGCCCGCTGTGAGCGTCAACATGGCAGTCAAACGAAACGCCATGCCAGGCTGATTCACCAAACCAGCAGATGCCTCTAAAGCAATGGCGATACCCATGGACTGGAACAAAGCCAAACCCAAAGTGCCGTAACGTGTGTACTGCGTAATCTTGCGACGCCCCGCTTCGCCTTCTTTCTTCAACTGCTCCAGCGATGGCAACACATAGGTGAGCAATTGCATGATGATGGACGCAGAGATGTAGGGCATGATGCCCAAAGCAAAGACCGTGAAGCGCGACAAAGCACCGCCAGAGAACATATTGAACAAACTCAAAATGCCGCCTTGCTGACCTTTGAAGAGTTGTTGCAACTGATTCGGGTCAATCCCAGGAACAGGAATATGCGCACCGATGCGATAGACCACCAAAGCCAAAAGCAAAAAGACGAGACGGCGACGTAAGTCACCGAACTTGTCGTTGTTGCCAGATGTTGAGGTAGCCACGTGCTTGTCTCTAAATGGAATTAGTTAACCGAACCGCCAGCGGCTTCGATCGCAGCTTTGGCCGCGGCAGTTGCGCCAATGCCATTGAGCTTGACTGCTTTTTTGATTTCGCCTGTCTTGATGACCTTGACTACTTTTGCCATGGCACTTACCAAGCCAGCTGATTTCAAAGTCAAGATGTTGACTTCGGCTTCACCTAGGCGCTCCAAGGCAGCCAATGTGATTTCAGCGTTGTACTTCAAAGTGGTGGACTTGAAACCACGCTTAGGCAAGCGGCGTTGCAAAGGCATTTGACCGCCTTCNNAAACCGACTTTGTGGTAGCCGCCAGCACGTGATTTTTGACCTTTGTGGCCACGGCCGGCAGTTTTGCCTAAGCCAGAACCAATACCGCGACCTACGCGACGCTTAGCATGTTTTGCACCTGGTGCATGTTGAATGTCATTGAGTTCCATTGCGGACCTTTAGAGGACTTTGACCAGGTAACTGATCTTGTTGATCATGCCGCGCACAGC
>DDYJ01000046.1:4991-5620 GCA_002347905.1 Comamonadaceae bacterium UBA2237
CCAATGGGGCTACGCACCAATTGGACTTTGACGGTTTGTTGTGCAGATGTGCTCATCGAATGCTCCGATATCAGGCGAAGATGTCTTCGACGTTTTTGCCACGCTTGGCTGCTACTTCAGAAGCAGTCGTGGAATTTTTCAATGCGTCCAACGTGGCGCGAACCATGTTGTAAGGGTTAGAAGTGCCATGGCTTTTCGCCACGATGTCGGTGATGCCCATTACTTCGAATACTGCGCGCATGGGACCACCTGCAATGATGCCGGTACCCTTAGGTGCGGGAATCATCATCACGTTGGCAGCGCCGTGGCGACCGTGNNCGGGCTTCTTCCATGGCCTTTTGCACGGCAGCTGGCACTTCTTTCGATTTGCCTTTGCCCATGCCAACGCGGCCATCGTTGTCACCAACGACTGTCAACGCGGCGAAGCCGAGAATACGTCCACCCTTCACCACTTTGGTGACGCGGTTGACCGCGATCATTTTTTCCTTCAGACCGTCTTCTGGTCCGTCGGTTTTGGTGTTTGCCTGTAATTTAGCCATGTGTGTTTTCCAATTCTTGTTCGATCAGAACTGCAAGCCTGCTTCGCGGGCTGCGTCGGCTAAAGCCTTGACGCGGCCGTGGTAGGCGAA
>DDYJ01000046.1:5644-6890 GCA_002347905.1 Comamonadaceae bacterium UBA2237
GCAGCAATAATTTTGGTACCACAACCAGAAATCACGCTGGCGTAGATGTGAAGGTTGGTACGGCTGACGGTCAAACGCGCCACGCCTTGGTTGGCGATACGGATACGGGTTTGACGCGCTCTGCGCAGTCGCTGCTCTTTTTTGGTCAACATTTTGCAGCTCCTTATTTCTTCTTAGTCTCTTTGATCGTGATCTTTTCATCCGAATAACGGATGCCCTTGCCTTTGTAAGGCTCTGGGGGACGGATGGCACGAATCTCAGCGGCTACTTGGCCCACGCGTTGGCGATCAGCACCTTTAATGATGATCTCAGTAGGTGCAGGTGTTTCCACCTTGATACCCGCAGGCATTTGCTTGTCAACGGGATGCGAGAAGCCAACCGACAGGTTGAGCTTGGCGCCACTGGCTTGGGCTTTGTAACCCACGCCGACCAAAGTTAACTTCTTCTCGAAGCCCTTGGACACACCGATCACCATGTTGTTGAACAACTGGCGCAAAGTACCGCTCATGGCGTTGGCTTCGCGGGAATCGTTGGCGGGAATAAAACTGACGGAGCCAGCGTTGTTAGCAACGGTGACTAAAGCGTTCGCGGCAATAGACAGCGTACCGCCCGTACCTTTGACGCTGATATGTGATGCATTGATGGTCACGTCCACGCCTTGTGGCACGGTGACTGGCATTTTTCCAACTCGGGACATGTGTTTATCTCCTTGTGCTGGGTTTATGCAACGTAGCAGAGCACTTCGCCACCGACACCGGTAGCACGCGCTTTGCGATCTGTCATCACGCCTTTTGGCGTTGTCACGATAGCTACTCCCAAACCGTTCATCACGCTTGGGATGGCATCGCGGCCTTTGTAAACGCGCAAGCCAGGACGNNACTTGGAATCCATCGATGTATCCCTCTTCTTTCAAGACTTGCGCAATAGCAATCTTGACTTTGGAAGAAGGCACCATGACGGTAGGTTTTGCCACCATTTGCGCATTGCGAATGCGTGTCAGCAAATCGGCGATTGGGTCACTCATGCTCATTGAATATCTCCTGCCCGATTACCAGCTGGCCTTGGTGATGCCGGGAATGTTGCCCTGGAAGGCAAGTTCACGGATCTTGGCGCGGCCGAGGCCAAATTGGCGGAATGTGCCGCGTGGGCGACCGGTGATTTCACAACGGTTGCGTTGACGGGTGGGGTTTGCATTACGGGGTAGTTTTTGCAAGCCGAGACGTGCAGCCGCACGCTCTTCATCGCT
>DDYJ01000046.1:6952-7725 GCA_002347905.1 Comamonadaceae bacterium UBA2237
ATCAAAGCTACTTTAGCCACGTGTCACCTCAGTTCTTGAACGGGAAACGAAAGCCAGCGAGCAGTGCTTTGCACTCGTCGTCTGTTTTGGCTGTCGTGGTAATGCTGATGTTGAGGCCGCGCAGTGCGTCGACTTTGTCGTACTCAATCTCAGGGAAAATGATTTGTTCTTTCACGCCGATGTTGTAGTTACCGCGGCCATCAAAGGCACGACCGGAAATACCACGGAAGTCACGCACGCGGGGCAACGCAATGGTCACAAAGCGGTCGAGGAATTCATACATCTGCACGCCACGCAAGGTGACCATGCAACCAATGGGTTGTTGTTCGCGGATTTTGAAACCAGCGATCGCCTTCTTGGCCTTGGTAACGACAGGCTTTTGGCCTGCGATTTTGGTCAAGTCGCCGACAGCGTTGTCCATAACCTTTTTGTCGGCCACGGCTTCACTGACACCCATGTTCAGGGTGATTTTGGTTAAACGCGGCACTTCCATGGGTGACTTGTAGCCAAATTTGGCTGTCAACTCAGGAACGAGTTTTTCGCGATAGTGTTGTTGTAAACGTGCCATGTTTATGCCACCTTAATTTCTTCGCCACTGGACTTGAAGACGCGCACTTTGCTGCCGTCAGCCAGGATCTTGATGCCCACGCGGTCTGCACGACCGGTTGTGGCGTTATAGATAGCCACGTTGGACTGGTGAATCGGCATGGTTTTTTCAACGATGCCACCTTGCGAACCCGCCATGGGGTTGGGCTTGGTGTGTTTTTTCACCA
>DDYJ01000046.1:7758-7950 GCA_002347905.1 Comamonadaceae bacterium UBA2237
TTGTCACGTCCGGCGAGAACGATGACTTGGTCGCCTTTACGAATCTTGTTCATGGGCCAGTCCTTACAGAACTTCAGGAGCCAAAGACACGATCTTCATAAACTTCTCAGTGCGCAATTCACGCGTGACTGGTCCGAAGATGCGGGTGCCGATTGGCTCCAACTTTGCATTGAGCAACACAGCTGCGTTGCC
>DDYJ01000046.1:8104-8259 GCA_002347905.1 Comamonadaceae bacterium UBA2237
CCTTGATGCACAAAACGGATTTCGCACCCGTGTTGTCGGCGACTTCTAACCGAGATTCAGTTTGGATCATTTCTTGTATTCCCAACTTGCACCAGTTTCTTGATAACCCCTGTAAAACAAGAGCATTCAAAATACCGATCAGTCTTGGGCCCGTC
>DDYJ01000162.1:0-7194 GCA_002347905.1 Comamonadaceae bacterium UBA2237
CTAACGGCTTGGTTTGCGCCACAAAGTCATCTCCCAATACGAAGATAGACAACAGATAGCCTGGTGGGGTTTTATTGGACACCAAGTCAGTCACCAGAAGATCGAATGCCGCCTTTTGCGCCAAGTTCAACGGGTCAGTCTTGTCGACCAAAAGAATGTTGTGTCCCAGCGGGCCTTCAATGGGGCACAAAGTTTTAGGATCGGTAGTGTTGCGCTTTTGATTCCACCACCAAGCTGTTGCACCCAAGACAGATATGACTAGCAACAAAGCCAGACTTCCCAGCAGAATATTGCTACGCTGACGACTACGCGCAAGCTTGCTTTTACGAGCCATTACAAGACGTCCTTGAATTGCATCTTTGGCGTGCGCTGTATAAAGTTAAGTTGCTGCAAATGCCTGTCAAACAGGTTGTAGATTTTTTCCCGACGTGCCGGCAAACTGTCTTCAAGTAATTTGATGCGCTCTTGCAAATGGGCATGCATTTGTTCGTATTCAGACATATCGGGTTTTTCTATCGCAATTGCTCTTAGAGCTGGCAAAGTATCAAAATAAGCGGGGCGAAGCGCATCTTTTCTGTACCTACTGTTTTCTGCTCTAAAAATACGCAACGTTGCATACAAGGCAACTTCTGATTCGTTCAATTTTTGCATCCAAGATTGAAAGATGGACTTTTTATCTTCGATTTGCTGCCTAAACCTGGATGCGAATTGCTTTGCCCGGAGAATTTCATCATCTAGCGCATCGATATTTTCTTGCTTCACCTCTTCTAGAGAGGCACGAACGTCTTCAAACTCTTCTTCAAATTCTTCGGTAGCTTGTTTTTCTCTGCGGGTCACGGCCCCATAGCCAGGATATAAATCGTCGATAAACAAACCATCTATCAATGATGCCAATCCAAAACCAATAGTGACCAAAAACAAAATCCATGCAACTAAATCATTCAATCCAAAAGGGTTGTTGACGAGTGCAAGCCACGCATCTTGTGTTGGGTTGGTGCTCTCAACCAAAATAGCTGAGCGCAAATGGCCAATAGCCAATGCCATAGAAACAATAAATCCAAGTGCCGTAACTAAAGCCAAAAGGCCTAAGGCTTTGATTGCCGGCTTAATATGAAATATCCACCGCACGGCCGACTTACCCAAGACAAAAGCGGTGAATACGTTCACACTTGCAAGCGTCACGGCATATAGAAAACCGCCTAGCAGACCTGTACTAAGTCCTTCTGCAAAAAAGGCAGCATTAAATAACCCTTCGAAAGTCACCAAAAGCACCAGCAAGGCATATCGAAAAAAGAGGCCTGTTCCATCAGGGTAAATCGCATCTCTTTCTAATTGATGGTGCTCACGAAATCTTTCAAGCTCTTTGTACCGTCTGTTCGCAGTAGCTCCTAATTTCTCTAACCATGAATTTTGTTCATTAAAAATAATCAGGGCTTTGCGTTCGAAGTCTGCCGACAAAATATCCGGCTTTAGGTCGAATTCATGCACTTGGGACTCATGAATAAGTCGGTCCATGCGATCCAAGTCAGCCAATGTCTGAATTTGAATTTGCTCTCGCACACCTTCGATATAACGGACGACCTCTTGCTCCGTGCCGGTTGTCACCTTGCTATGGAATGAGGGTAGCCCAAGCTCTCCTAGCTTTCTAGCCTCTTCCAGCAATTTAAATCGTTTAGTAATTTCGGCAACTTCAAGCGTGATGTCAGACTCTTTGGTGAAAAACCAGTCAATAAAACGCTTCAATTTGTTCATCAAATTAGAAAGGAATGTCATGCGCTAAGCTGAAGGAGGTAATACTCTTAGTCTATACAAACTCCTAAGAGCTAAACCCATCCATCTTGACCAATTTCAAAAAAGAGCTAACTGGGCATCAAATGCTGGCTTTTTTTGTCGATACTTGACCCATGCAAGACCATTACAAAACTTTAGGATTACTTTCGATTGCCGATGATGTGGTGATCAAGGCCGCTTTTAAAGCATTGGCACAAAAATACCATCCCGACAAATACAAGGGAGACAGCAGACACGCGCAAAAGGTCATGTCAGACCTCAATGCAGCGTACGCTGCTTTGCGCACCAAAGCACTCAGGCAAGCTTATGACGCAAAGCTATCTGCACATGTAGACAAAAATTCCAAAGAAAGCCCACCGCTAACCAAAAAAGAAATCCATAAAGGTTTGGTCCAAAAAATCAAAAAGAACGTGCTCGATGAAATGGGGGTGATCTCTCTTTTTGAAGAGTTATTCGATTGCGAAGTCCAAGTCCAAAATGGATGGATGAATTCTTACAGCACGGTGATCGATAAAAATACCCTAGTACTAGATTTTGTTGGGTTAAAAACAAAAATTATTGAACACCTAGAGAATTAAAGTATGGCTCAAACCTATCCCTTCGAACATATTCGCGCAAGCCCCCATGAGCTAGAGCTTTTTAAAAAAGTTCTTCCTAATGTTAGTAAGGAAATGCCTGAATATTTTCGAACTATGGAAGTTGCCAACAAGAGTATTGCGCAAAAAAACATGTTCGGAAACCCTCTTGGCATTCGTCAAGACCTGGGGTTTGAAAACGCAGTGAAAGTATTGCTTATCGCTTGCTTCAATGATGGAATATTGACTCAGGGTGATACCGCCTTACAAGCCATTGATATTTTTCGAGCACTCACACTCAAATGGTATGCATTTGGTAACAAACTAGACAGTTGTCTATATTTTGGATATTTTGCTTATTCTTGCCATCCAAATGCTTTGTCACTTTTTAGCGACCATTTAAAGCAAAGCGAGTTTTTGGCTGGCGGGGCTAAGAGTCGTTTGAACCATCCTGATATCGCGCAACTTTTGGCACCCACTTATTCCAATGCTTGGTTTAAAACCACAACAGGCCTTGGGGACAAATTACATCCGCTTTTGATATCAGATGGCGATGTAACCAAAACGGGTTTACCACGCCCCGGCTACCTAGTGCACTTTAGAAGTTCTAGGCAGTTTGATTTGCGGGCCCCTACATTTATTGAAATGGACTTAGTGGAAACACCTGTCATTCGTGATGCAAAAGTGATCGTTACCTGTCCTCAATGCTCACAAAAATGCCGCGGTAATTTATTCAAGCAAATTGAAATGACATGTCCTACTTGCAAAACCACTTGGAAGCAGTTCACTTCTTAAAATTAACATCTTTCAATACATGCCCCTATGACAAATAAGACTGCAATGCCTCTCTACATCAAGATGGATGAACGCGACAACGTGGCCATCGTGGTCAATGATGGAGGCTTACCGGCTGACACCGTGTTTTCCTCAGGATTAAAGCTAGTCGAAAAAATTCCCCAAGCCCATAAAGTGGCGTTGGTTCCTATTGCCAAAGGGGAAGCTGTCAGGCGATATAACGTCACCATCGGCATTGCATTAAAAGACATTCCAGCCGGTAGTTGGGTCCACGAGCGTTTACTTGAAATGCCTAATGCACGTGGCCTAGACAATTTACCCATCGCCACTGTCAAGCCTGAGCCTATGCCTGCGCTTGATGGCTTCACCTTTGAAGGCTATCGCAACGCAGATGGCTCTGTGGGTACGCGCAATATTTTGGCAATCACCACCACCGTGCAATGTGTATCAGGCGTGGTGGATTTCGCCGTCAAGCGCATCAAAGAAGAGCTACTTCCCAAGTTCCCACATGTGGATGACGTTGTTGGTCTAGAACACACCTACGGCTGTGGCGTAGCCATTGATGCGGATGGTGCAGAAATTCCCATTCGTACCCTACGCAACATTAGCTTAAATCCGAACTTTGGCGGTGAAGTCATGGTGGTGAGTTTGGGTTGTGAAAAATTACAACCTGAGCGCTTAATGCCTCCAGGCGCAATACCAATCAATGACCAACGCGGCGAAGTGCTCGACGTTGTTTGCCTGCAAGATGACGCACATGTTGGCTTTATGTCCATGATTGAATCAATCATGAAGACAGCAGAAAAGCATCTAAAAAGACTCAACCTTCGCAGACGTGAAACCGTTCCCGCCAGTGAACTAGTCGTGGGCGTGCAATGCGGAGGAAGCGATGCTTTCTCAGGTGTGACCGCCAACCCAGCAGTCGGTTACTGCACCGACCTACTGGTGCGTGCAGGCGCCACCGTGATGTTTTCAGAAGTAACTGAAGTACGCGATGGCATTGATCAACTTACCTCACGCGCCACCACACCTGAAGTGGCGCAAGCCATGATNNCCGTGGCAAAGCCGACCGCAGCGCCAACACAACGCCAGGAAACAAAAAAGGCGGCCTTTCTAATATTGTTGAGAAGGCTATGGGTTCGATTGTGAAGTCCGGCAAATCGCCTATATCTGGGGTTTTAAAACCAGGCGATAAGCTCAAACAAAAAGGCTTGATCTACGCTGCAACGCCAGCAAGTGATTTCATATGCGGAACTTTGCAACTCGCAGCGGGCATGAATCTGCATGTATTCACCACAGGTCGCGGCACACCTTATGGATTGGCAGAAGTTCCAGTAATCAAAGTCGCAACCCGAACTGAATTAGCCAATCGATGGCATGACTTGATGGATATTAACGCTGGCACGATTGCAGATGGCAGCAAAACCATCGAAGACGTTGGCTTGGAAATGTTTCAGTTGATGCTTGATGTGGCCAGCGGACGAAAAAAGACCTGGGCTGAACACTGGAAATTACATAACGCTTTAGTTTTGTTTAATCCTGCTCCTGTTACCTGATACACAGAAGGACATCCATGAAAGCCGAACTCAACGAGCGCATTACACACATTGGACCCAACACCGCGTGTGGTAATTTGATGCGTCACTATTGGCAGCCTATTGCGCTAGTTGATGAATTCAATCCTGCCCTTGACCCTAGGATGGAAATTCGTCCAGTCAAAGCAGTACGCATTCTTGGTCAAGACTTGGTGTTGTTCAAGAACGCACAAGGTGAGTTTGGTTTACTCGATAGAGACTGTCCCCACCGTGGAGCAGATCTTGCGTTTGGTCGCAACGAAGGAGATGGACTACGTTGCCCCTTCCATGGATGGAAGTTCGACGTGCATGGCCAGTGCATAGAAACACCGGCAGAGCCCGATGGCAGTAAACTTTGTAGCCACATCAAGCAACGCAACTACCCACTCTTAGAACGCAGTGGTATTTTGTTTGGCTGGCTAGGCGCTGAAAGCACCACGCCACCCCCTTTCCCTGCACTCGATTGTTTTACTGCGCCTAACACCCATACCTTTGCTTTCAAAGGCTTGTGGCAATGCAATTGGTTGCAAGCGTTTGAAGTAGGCGTTGACCCTGCGCATACATCTTTCTTGCATCGTTTCTTTTTTGATGAATCCTTGGACGACACCTACGGCAAACAATTCCGTGGTGCTAGCGCAGGTGATATCGGTGGTGAACGGTGGCCCATGACGAAAATCATGCGTGAATTCGATCAACCCCATATCAGTGTGGTCCCAATGCCATTTGGTATGCGACTGACTTCTTTACGCCCGATGACAGATGCACTTACCCATGTGCGTGTGACCCATGCAATATTTCCGCATACGTTTGTCATTCCGCTCTCAGAGACGATGACCATCACGCAAATACATGTGCCAGTTGACGATACCAACACCTACTGGTATTCGGTGTTCACTAGCTTTGCCGGGCCTGTAGACAAAGAGGCCATGCGTAAGCAGCGCTTGAATGCAATTAGCTTGCCTGACTACATCCCCAAATCAGGCCGCCATAACAACTGGGGCTTTAACGCCGAAGAGCAAAACTCACGTACCTATTTGGGTATGGGCGAAAATGATATCAACGTACATGACCAATGGGCTTGCGAAAGCATGGGCCCCATACAAGACCGCACACGCGAGCATCTAGGTACCAGCGATATAGCCATCATGGCAAATCGTCGCAACTTAATCAAAGCTATTGATGACGTAGAAGCAGGCAAACTCCCCCTCGGATTCGCCCAACCCGACGTGGCTGCGCAGCGCTTTGGACCAGACACAGTTGACGGCATAGCGCCTGCAAAAGAATGGGAGATCTGGTGGCAACAAGCAGTTACTAACAAACGCATTGCTGCCCCTTGGGATGCCAGCTTAGACGCAAAGAACACATGAACATAGAAAAGCTCATCAAAAGCAATGACTTGGAGCTAGTTCGGTTTGCATGGTGCGATACACACGGCATGTTGCGCGGCAAAACGCTGACCGCCTCTGCAGCTATTGCGGCCTTAGATAAAGGTGTCGGAATGGTCAGCACTTTGATGCTCAAAGACACGTCTGACCGCACTGCATTTAAAGTGTTCGAACCAAGCATCGCACAAGATTTGCCTGGTTTTGAATTTGCTAACAACCTACTTTTAAAACCCATTCCTAAAAGCTTCAAAGTGTTGCCTTGGGCTGACAAAACTGGCTGGATCCAATGCCAACCCGTTTTTCTAAATGGTGAAAGTGTTTTGTATGACACCCGCTATCAACTTCAAACCGCTGTAGCTAAACTAGCGAAAAAGGGTTTACAAATGGTGTGCGGCTTAGAAGTGGAGTTTCATATCTACCGCTTGCGTGATGCAACGCATGGCGCTGACTTAGATCCCAACACTGCTACTTGGCCAGGTCAATGCCCTGATGTAAGTTTGATCCACCCCGGCTACAACCTACTCTCAGAAAACTGGTTTGACATGGCAGAGGAGCCGCTACGCATCGTCCAGCACACGGCACAGGCCTTAGGTTTACCTTTGTTGTCATTAGAAATTGAACTCGGCCCAAGCCAAGTGGAAGCTGTTTTCGACACCACAGATGCACTAACGGCCGCTGACAACATGGTGCTCTTTCGCAGTGCTATTCGCCAAGCGTTGAGACGCGCAGGCTATTACGCCACCTTTATGTGTCGACCTCCGTTTGAAAACATCATGTCTAGCGGTTGGCACTTGCACCAATCTCTTGTGGATGCAAAGTCTGGGCTCAACATCTTTATGCGCAATACGCCGCAAGCTGATACACAAGCTCATGATGCACGTCACACGCTATCCGATGTAGGAGCACATTACCTCGCAGGCATGTTGAAAAATGCACAAGGCATGACAGTGATGTGTACACCCACTGTGAATGGATTTGGACGATTTAGGCCCCATGCATTAGCGCCGCAATCTGTTCTGTGGGGACGTGATAACCGCGGCGCCATGCTTCGTGTCATTGGACAAGCAGGCGATA
>DDYJ01000162.1:7231-8398 GCA_002347905.1 Comamonadaceae bacterium UBA2237
GCGCAAATACATGCAGGTCTACAAGGCATGGAAGAGAAACTGATTCCGCCCTTAGCAACCGATTCTCCCTACGGCAACGGTGACATGACATCAATGGACCAAACTGTTCGTATTCCCAACAATCTTGACGATGCCTTGTTAGCTCTTCAAGAGAACCCTGCCATGCGTGAGGGGTTTGGCGCTGAGTTCTTACGCTACTACTCCCGTATAAAAAATGCAGAGCAAAAGCGATTTGTAGATGCTGAAGACAAACTAGAATTTCAACGACGCGAATATTTCAGTCGTATTTAAAGTTCAAAGCGAACTAAATTACTTCTCGTCGCCAATCAAGCCTTCCACCTAACTTTCTTGATCCCCTACAAGCAAATTAAATACGCATGATAAAAATAGTTTTATTTGAAAGTTCTAACAACAACTCCGGAACCACCATAGAAGTCAAAGCGGGGCAAAGTTTAATGAAGGCTGCTGTTGGTGCCAATATAGAAGGTGTTGCCGCAGACTGCGGTGGTACATTGACCTGCGCCACATGTCACGTGATGGTGCGTGAACCCTGGCTTAGCCAACTACCCGCTATGACAGATGATGAAGACGGTATGCTGGACTTTGCGGCCAGTGCGCGTCAAGCCAATAGCCGCTTGTCTTGTCAAATTATGCTGACTGAAGCTATGGATGGCATGCAGATAGATTTGCCTGCAAGCCAATATTGAATTATTTGTTTAAAGGGTTTTCCATCACTTGCGCGATGGTGGTTTTGCCTTGTTCACGCAATTTATCAACGGCGCCCTGAAGATCGCGCGGTTCTCTGTTTTGACTGAGTTTTGACTTTCCTTCGAAGCGCTCAATAGCGATCTCAATTCCTACAATTGCTTTGAGCATTCCGTCGATGTAGTCAGGCGCTGAGTCCCCCATCTTCCATGGCTTTGGTTCTTGGGCTTCATGGGTTCGGGTTAAACGGCCAACCACCCCGCGCATAAATTTTTCATCATCGCGCACAGTTAATCGGCCAAACACGTGCACCACTTCGTAATTCCACGTGGGCACTTGGCGATGGGTTTCGTGCTTGCTGGGATACCAATTAGGCGAGATATAGGTTTCATCACCCCGAAAAATCACCATGACATCAGCGCCTTGCAAACACTGCTGCCAAACAGGATTCGCTCGCGCAAC
>DDYJ01000162.1:8470-10190 GCA_002347905.1 Comamonadaceae bacterium UBA2237
AGCACTTGGGGGTCGGTGATGGCGAAATGTGGGGGGATGTACATGAGTTTCAAACTTCCATAGCAACAAGCCATTGGGCGGCATCACGTATCTCTAAATTACCAATATCCACCTCAGCCTTGCATTCGCGCACAAGCTGTACCGCCCGAGCTTTTGGCCACTGTTCTGAAAACTTTGTCAATGCTCTATGTGGCTTGTTATCTGACAATTTGCATTCCAATAAATGTGTGAGCGTATTACCTTCACTAATGCAGAAATCCACTTCCGAATCGTCTTTTGTTCGGATGTAATGCAAGCCAACCTCTGCACCCCGTGTATCTTGTTGCCACTGTATATTTTTGAGTAAATGACAGGCAACTAAGTTCTCAAACCGTAAACCTTCATCACCCTGCACTAAACCCGTATCGTAGAAATACACCTTCGGCGCTTGTAAGGTTGCACGCGCAATATTCCTATGCCACGGACGCACTACAAAAACTATAAAAAGAGCTTCCAAAATATCAAGATATTTTTTAAGGGTAATGGAGGATATATTTAGGTCGCGGGACATAGATGCCAAGGAAAGCGGAGAACCGACACGCGAACGCAACATCTCTGCAAATAGTCGCATGGCATTAACTTCTTTGAGTCTTGAAAATTCCAACACATCCTCTCGAACAAGATCTGTGAAATATCCATTTCGCCATCTCTGAGCTTCTGTATCCTTGTCAGCTAAAGCGGGCTCTGGGAATCCCCCCCTTGAGAGCAAATGCGTAAGTGCTACTTGCGGTAGCACTTGATAAGCATCGCACCACTCGCGGACAGATAAAGGGTGAAGCCGTAATCTGAAATAACGCCCTGCCAGCGACTCACCCGCTTGTCGAAATGTATCCATGCGTGCACTGCCCGTGATGAGCATCGTCTGTCCTGGTGATCTACCGTCATACACCCCCTTAAGCCAGCTTTTCCAATCTGGCATTTTGTGAATTTCATCAAAAACCAATAACGGCGCACTTTGACGCCAGTTTTGGTTTTGGATGATTTCTCGGTGTGCAGCGACATCAAAGTTCAGATATTGGCCACCAGGAAACTCTGTCAAGAGTTGCTGGCTCAGAGTTGTTTTACCGACCTGACGAGGCCCCGTCAACACCACCATTTTCTTTTGGAGGTCTTGGCGCACGCGGTTATCTAAATAGCGCTTCATTCGACTATTTTATAGTCAAATATAAAAAAGTCGCGACTATTTTATATTTGACTGTTGTTTTTACGGAAATAAGGCGATCAAAAGATACCTCTAGGCCATACTTTTGCGTGATTTACAGATTACGGCAACACCAACGTCCCACTTCCCAAGCAAGTTAGTAAGCAGCAAATCATCCGCAAAGACACCCGCCATCAACTGCAACTCTTTCGCCTCCACCGCGTCAAGTGCAAGCCGACTCTGAGTCGTCCAAGCCAGTGCCGCTGCCATCGACTTTTGTTTCTCAGCCTCAGGCGAGTAATGCATCTTCTTAAAAACACACTGCCGATAGTCTTCCCCTGGGGCAATGTTAGTAGCAGACAACAAGATATCGATTTCATCAGCAAGTGTTCGCTGCGTATGTGCGTGCGAGCTTGCAAACGCGCGAGCAGTCTCAAGCCAATTATTTACATCAGTGGAGGTGTAGCGCACTGGTATATGTTGGGGATGCGCCTTCAAAGCTGAGATAAAAGAATCTATCCATTGCGCATCATGTCCATA
>DDYJ01000162.1:10245-16964 GCA_002347905.1 Comamonadaceae bacterium UBA2237
ATTTTGTCGAGCACCGATCTCGCCTTGTTTTCTCCATAAAAGCTTCCAAAGTCACCATTCTTCTTCTCGATATGATGAACTATGCGCAAAACAAACTCGGGGCCGTACAACTGATCGCGGTCTGCACTTACCGTGATCTTCAATGGCATGGGGTCTGAAACATCAGCGCCAGAGGTATGCCGTAAAGCCGATAGAAGAATATGTTGCTTCACTGGCAGGGGCATATCAAAAGGCTCCAACCATTCTTGACCCAAAACAAAGCTGATTTGCGCATGTAATTGGCTTTGCAATGGCTCACCATAAATGCGCTCCTCAGGCCAACGACCATAGTCGTGCAACAAGGCGCCGAGCACCCCTACGCGCNNTGGGCTGGTTGTGCTTTTTGTGCATGGATAGACATTTGCTTCCACAGCGCATCACAAGCTTTGCGCAAAACATCTTGGCCTTCAGAAGACCAATACCAAGCGTTTAATTCTTGGGTTTGTTTGTCTGTAAAAGAATAAGGAACAGACTCAATGAAGTCCTGACTGCGTTGTTTTAAAAAACCAGGTAAAACTTCAGGTAGGTCGAAAGGAAGTGGGTCATCTAAAAAAAATTGACGCCAGTTATTCGTTTTGTGTAACTGCAGGCTGGTGTTCATTAATAGCCAATAACTTGGCGGAGAAGGAGGGATTCGAACCCTCGGTAGGGTCGCCCCTACGCCTGATTTCGAGTCAGGTACATTCGACCACTCTGCCACTTCTCCGCGTGAAATGCTGTTTACCGATTGGCGATTCTAACAATCACTATTCAAGACAGCTAATTTTATGAAAGTCCCACGCTTGCAGCGCGTAGCGCCACACGCTACAATGATCCAATGATTAGAAGCTTCAAGCACAAAGGCGTTGAGCGCTTCTTCTTATCAGGCTCACGCGCTGGCATTCAGGCCGCTCACGCTCCGCGCTTAGCTCGGCTGCTGTCTGCATTGGATGCCGCCAACCGACCTGAAGACATGAACCGTCCTGGCTGGAGCTGGCATGCTCTTAAGGGCGATCTGGCTGGACACTGGTCTGTCAGTGTCAACGGCAACTGGCGTTTGACATTTACTTTTGTTAACGGCGATGCCATCCTAGTTGATTATCAAGATTACCACTGAGGAAACTATGAGTTTGATGTTCAATCCCCCACACCCTGGTCTCACCTTGAGGGACGACGTTTTGCCTGCATTACAACTGCAGATCGGTGAGGCCGCTGCCCAACTGGGTGTCGACCGCACCACCTTGTCCAAGGTACTTAATGGAAGAGCAGCAATCAGCCCCGCGATGGCGCTGCGAATCGAGCGTTGGTTGGGGCGCGATCACGGCGGAGCCGCTGAAGTGTGGCTATCCCAGCAGGCTGCATATGACCTGTGGCAGGCACGGGCTGTAGTGAAGGCTAGCAAGGCACTTTCTAGCGTCAAAGCCCTGCGCTTTGAAGCTGCCTAGCTAGTCCGAAAAATACAAGAGTAAGAGACGAAACACTGCCAAAAGCGCGTTAAGCACGCAGCTCTGCAACACCACCCATATAAGGTAGCAACGCCTCAGGCACGCTGATGCTTCCATCTGCTTGTTGGTAGTTTTCTAAAACTGCCACCAAGGTGCGCCCCACAGCCAAGCCTGAGCCGTTCAACGTGTGTACGAGTTCGTTCTTACCTTGCGCATTTTTAAAACGCGCTTGCAAACGACGCGCTTGAAATGCCTCGCAATTAGAGACAGAGCTAATTTCGCGATAGGTATTTTGCGCAGGCAACCACACTTCTAAATCGTGGGTCTTACTGGCGCCAAAACCCATATCGCCTGTGCACAAGGCCATCACGCGGTAAGGGAGTTTTAGCTTTTGCAAAATGGCCTCGGCATGCAATGTCATATCTTGCAAGGCTTGCTCGCTGTGGTCGGGGTGCACGATTTGCACCATCTCTACTTTGTCAAACTGGTGTTGGCGGATCAGGCCGCGCGTGTCGCGCCCTGCACTGCCTGCTTCTGATCTAAAACAAGGTGTGTGCGCCGTGAGTTTGAGTGGTAAATCGCTCTCTGCCAACACTACATCACGTACAAAGTTGGTGAGCGTAACTTCGCTGGTAGGAATTAGATACAGCGCATGGTTCTCAGCAGACTCACCTTCTTGTCCGCCTTTTTTGGCGGCGAATAAATCTTCTTCAAATTTTGGTAACTGACCCGTACCGCGCAAGGTATCGCCATTCACGATATAGGGTGTGTAGCATTCTGTGTAGCCGTGCTCTTGGGTTTGCACATCGAGCATGAATTGCGCGAGCGCGCGGTGCAAGCGAGCAATTTGGCCTTTCATCACTGTGAAACGTGAACCTGAGAGTTTCACGCCCATGTCGAAATCTAAGCCTAGTGGTTCGCCTAAATCTACGTGGTCTTTAGGTGCAAATGCTAAAGCTTGCGGGTCTTTGCCCGTGGGGCTCCAACGACGCAGCTCGACGTTGCCGTGTTCGTCAGCGCCTACAGGGACGCTTTCGTTTGGCAAGTTGGGAACGGCTAGCAACAAGGTTTGTAATTCGGCTTGCAAGATATCAAGCCGCGCGGCAGATTGCTCGAGTTCAGTTTTGATGTCGGCGACTTGCGCCATTTCATCGTCAGCACTTTCGCCTTTTGATTTACGAATACCAATTTGTTTAGACAAGGTATTGCGTATTGATTGCAATTCCTCCGTACGGGTTTGCAAGGTTTTGCGCTCGTTCTCTAAGGTTTGAAATGCTTCGACATTCAAAAAAACTTGAGGCGACTTACGGGTTTCAAGTCGGGCAATGACTTGGGGCAAATCGCGACGCAATAGGGTAATGTCTAACATTTACTTCAATCCTTTAGGCAAGGGAAATTTAATAGTTTCTTGAATTCCATCCAAAGTCCGCACCGACACTGCACCTAATGCGCGCATACGGGTGATCACTTCTTGCACCAAGATATCTGGCGCCGATGCACCCGCCGTAAGCCCCACGCGTGTTTTACCTTCGAACCATTCAGCTTGCATTTCTGCAGCCGTGTCGACCATATAACTTTCAGCACCGTAACGTTGCGCCACATCACGTAGTCGGTTGCTGTTGGAGCTGGTGGGGCTGCCTACAACGATGACCAAGTCAACTTCCGCACTCAGCACCTTCACCGCATCTTGGCGGTTTTGGGTGGCGTAGCAAATGTCTTGCATTTTGGGACGGCGAATGTTCGGAAAGCGTGCTACTACCGCTTCGGTAATTTCTGCGGCATCGTCCACGCTCAAAGTGGTTTGTGTCACAACAGCCAGGCGCTCGGCTTGTTTGGGTTGAATATGCGCAACATCCGCAACGTCTTCAACCAAATAAATGCCATCTACCAACTGGCCCATCGTGCCTTCGACTTCAGGATGGCCTTTGTGGCCGATCATCACGAATTCATAACCCTCTTTGTGCAGCTTGGCGACTTCCACATGCACCTTGGTAACCAAAGGACAAGTGGCATCGAAAACAGTTAAGCCACGTTGCGTAGCTTCTGCTTCCACCGATTTAGGTACGCCATGCGCGCTAAAAACCAAAGTGGCACCTTCAGGCACGTCCTTGAGGTCTTCTATGAAAATGGCGCCACGTCTTTTGAGGTCATCCACCACATAGGTGTTATGGACGATTTCGTGGCGCACATAAACAGGCGCTCCAAATTTCAACAACGCACGGTCGACGATTTCAATGGCACGGTCAACTCCCGCACAAAATCCCCGAGGTTCCGCCAATACGATTTCTTGAAAGCTTTGCATATCGATTTACAAAATTCCGATAACTTGCACTTCAAACGTCACAGCCCGACCTGCAAGCGGATGGTTGAAGTCAAACAACACAGAGTCATCTGTCACTTGCTGAATGGCACCTGCAAATGACCCTTGACCAGTAGGTGCAGGAAACTGCACAACATCGCCTACGGCATATTGCGCGTCCGGTTCACCCATTTCATGGAGTAGTTTTTTACTGACCCACTGCTGCATGTCGGGATTACGTTCGCCAAAAGCTTCACCAGCGGCCAATTCAAAGGTAGTGTGTGCACCTTCATCTAATCCCAACAAACGCTGTTCAACCGCTGGCGATAAGGCGCCTGAACCCATAGACAAGGTTGCGGGCTTACCAGAAAAAGTGTTGATCACATCGCCTTGCGGTCCCGAAAGTCGGTAGTGCAAGGTTAAAAAAGATCCGTGTCCGATGGTAGGGTGGTGAGGTGACGCTGACATGACGTGATGAATTTCAAGAATGCTTATTGTAGAAAGCTCTAGCCCCCATGAAAGACAAGGTATCTATCCAGCAATTACCGCCAGATATGCGCCCTCGCGAGAAGATTTTGGCGTTGGGACCTGCTTCTTTGACAGATACAGAGCTATTGGCTTTGCTGTTGCGCACTGGTGTAGCTGGAAAAACTGTATTGGATTTGGCACGTGATCTCTTGAGAGGATTTAGGGGATTTGCAGGCCTTATCCACGCCAATGCACAAGACTTAAAAAGCTTTAAAGGCATGGGTGGCACAGCGAAACGGGCACAATTGCTGGCGGTTCTCGAGATCGCCCGTCGCGCATTGACGCAAGAGATGCGCGAAAACGAGGTGATGCACTCACCCACTGTGGTCAAACAATATTTGCAACTCGAGTTGGCCCAACTCAAACATGAGGTGTTTGCTGTGCTTTTTTTAGATGCCCAAAATCGCTTGCTGTCTTACCAGCCTATGTTTCGTGGCTCACTGTCGCAAGCCATGGTGTATCCGCGCGAGGTGGCAAAAACTGCGTTGTCGCTCGGCGCCAATGGCGTGGTGTTGGCACACAACCATCCCAGTGGTTCAGTGCGACCCTCTAGAGAAGATATGGAGCTGACTAAAACCATACAAGAAGCTTTGGGGCTTATTGATGTCACCGTACGTGACCATATCATCGTGGCACAAGGTAAGTATTTGTCGATGGCCGAGGAAGGCTTGATATGAAATCCAAGTCTTTGCAAGATCTTGATGCCATGCGTAAAAAATTGGCAGACGTCGCCAAAGCACAAGAACTTGCTGAACAAGCACGAATTGCCGCAGAAAAACGTGCAGAAGCTGAACGAAATTTATTTGCCCGTGCAGTGGGCAAAGTGGCACCCATCGCTAACCAAGAACGCGTGTGGTCACCAGCGCGCCCCTCACCCCGCCCGTTGCAACAGGACTTAGACGACGAAGCCGTGATGCAAGAGAGTATGAGCGACGAGTTCGACATCACGACATTGCTAGACGCTGATGACCAACTGAGTTTTAGACGCCCAGGCATTGGGACTGATGTGACGCGCAAACTGCGTAAAGGCGAATGGAGTATCCAGGGCCAGATTGATTTGCATGGTTTGCGTAGTGATGAAGCCCGTAACGCCATGGGGCAATTTATAAGAGACGCCAAACGCATGGGGTGGCGTTGTGTACGCGTTGTACACGGCAAAGGACTGGGCTCTCCGGGCAAAGAGCCTGTTCTGAAATCCAAAGTGCAAAGGTGGTTGGTACAAAAAAACGAAGTGCTGGCTTTTGTACAAGCCAAACCCTCGGATGGCGGAGGCGGAGCTTTACTTGTTTTATTAGGCCCAAGTCAGTCTGCCAATTAGCGCATGCAAACAGCAACTTTACTGATCAACAAAAGAGCAGCCATCAAACCGACTGCGCTTGGCGCAATGTTTGTACAACCGGACGGTTGAGCACCTCCCGCAAGCCCCACCAACCTGCTGCCAAGGCCAACAATGCGCCCACAACAGCCCCTAGCAAAGGCACCCAAGGACTTGGATTCCAACTGAACTCAAAGGCATAACGTGCCAAGCCCCATCCCATGGCGACTGCCACGCTGGTAGCTAAAAATCCAGCCAAGGCGCCCACACCCGCCAATTCAGCCCGTTGCACTTGTGCCAATAAACGGTTCGACGCACCTAAGGCGCGCAACACTGCATATTCGCGCGCGCGTTCTTCGCGTGTTGCAGTGACCGCTGCAAACAACACCACCAAGCCTGTAGCCAATGTAAATAGGAACAAAAATTCCACTGCACCCACCACTTGTTCCAACACGCCCTGCACCTGCTGTAAGGCCGCACCCATATCGACATTGGTGACATTGGGGAACTGCTTGACCAAGCTGTTGTCAAAGCCTTGAGTTTCTGGCGCACGAAATGCCGCAATGTAGGTGGTAGGGACATCGTCCATTTGGCTACGCGGAAAAATGACGAAGAAGTTGATGCGCATCGACGTCCAATCGACATGGCGAATAGACGTGATGCGTGATTCATACAACACCCCAGCCATATCGAAACGCAGGACATCACCCAGCTTCAAGCCCAAGGTTTTAGCCAACAACTCGTCAACGCTCATGGCATTGGGTTCTTCTGGTTGCCACTCTCCTGAAATGATGGGATTGTGGTCAGGCAATGTGTCGCTAAAGGTCAAATTGAATTCACGATCAACAAAACGCTTGGCGCGTTCCTCAGAATAGTCTTGTGCGCTTACCCCTTGGCTGTTGACTGCCACCAAACGCCCACGCACCATGGGATACCAATCGAACTTCTGCACGCCGGCGTTTTTCAAGGTGTCCAAAAATGCTTGCGATTGCGCGGGTTGGATATTGATGACAAACCGATTAGGCGCAGTAGCTGGAGTTGCATTGCGCCAACTACTGATTAAATCTGTTCGCAACAAAACCAATAAAGCCAAAGCCAGTAACCCAACCGCCAA
>DDYJ01000162.1:17058-19706 GCA_002347905.1 Comamonadaceae bacterium UBA2237
AACATCAACCAAGTGGGCGACTGGCCCTCTGTCACACTGCGGCGTAATAACTTCACTGCCAACCACGCCATACCCGCAAACACCAACGCAGCACCCGCAAAACCACCCACCACCATCAGGCCCAGCATCAGATCTCGACTGGCTACCACCAACAAAACAGCAAAGCCGAGTAAGCCCACGGCACTGACAATCCAAGTGACGGCTTTAGGCTCACCCACTTCACGACGAATGACACGCAACGCTGGCACACTGGCCAGTTGCAAAACAGGCGGTAGGCCAAAGGCCAGTAACAAAGTCAGTCCTGTAGCGAGCCCATAGACCACGGGCCACCAAGTGGCTGGGGGCAAAGCGGTTTCCACCAAGCCCGCCAGCAATTGCACAAAAACAAAATGCACGCAGTAGCCCAGCAACAAACCGATAACACTGGCAAACAATCCCACACACACAAACTCACCGCAATAGGACATTGCAATTTGTTTTTGGCTCAAGCCCAAGACACGCAACATAGCGCAATCATCCAAATGCTTTGAGGCAAATGAACGTGCAGCCAGTGCAACAGCAACCGCACTCAACAAAGCTGCCAACAAAGCAACTAGATTTAAAAATTTACCTGCACGGTCCAAGGTCTGACGCATTTCAGGGCGCCCTGTGGACAAGGACTCAACACGTACGCCGCGCACTTGAGGCAGCTTGACATGCTCTTGGGCCCAAGTGACAAATCGCTCAACAATTTCTGGTTCGCCCACCACAGCAAAACGCCAAGTGATGCGACTGGCTGGTTGCACCAAACCCGTGGCGTCTAAATCTGCTCGGTGCATCATCACGCGTGGCGCAAAGTTCATAAAGCCGGCGCCACGATCTGGCTCTTGTAACAACACACCGCCGACAGACAAGCGTTTTTCACCAAGCCAAAGATGGCCACCCACCTCTAAACCCAATGCATCTAGCGCACTGGCCTCGACCCAGACTTCACCAGGTTGGGGGATCTTGTTGAGGTGGGCTTGCTTGCTTGCGTTGGTTTCAGTGTCTTGAGGTGCGGGGGCTTTGGTGCCTTGGTTCGCATGCGTTGTTTCAGACGAAATAGACAAGGCAAATTTGAGTTGCCCTCGTAACGGGTAACCTTCGTCTACAACTTTTAACGCAATCAATCGGCTTTTGCCAACACTGCTGTCTTCAGCAGAGGTTTCACCACGCGCCATCGTGGGGAAACTCAAGGTGGTTACAGTGGCAAGGCCTAGCATTTTTGCTTGCTTGATAAATGCCGTTGGAGTGGGTTGGTCGCTGACGACAACTGCGTCCCCTCCCAACAACTGCCCTGCATCGCGTAAAAGGCCTGCATTCAATCGATCGGCCAAAAAACTCACCGAACTCAATGACGCAACCCCCAACGCAACCGCGAGGACCAACAAACGTAACTCACCCGCGCGTGCGTCACGCCACAGGGTGCGCCATGCGAGACGCCACCATGCGGCCGTGTAATGCGGAGTTGTTTGTTTATCAGACATGGCTTTTGGGAGTAAGTACCTTTTTAGATTGTGCTTGGGCTTTAACTTAGCAATGCATCAAAAACCAAGCGCTCGCTTTGCGTGTAGCAAAGAAAATGTTTGTTGGTAGCGCGCCCAATGGTGCAGAGGGACAAACGCTGGGCTAAATCAAAACCCATTTGCGTGATGCCACTGCGCGATACAACGATAGCCACGCCCATTTGTGCGGACTTCATCACCATCTCGCTGGTCAATCTGCCAGTGGTGTAAAAAATTGAATCGTGGTCGGCTTGTATGCCTTGCATCCACATCCACCCTGCGATGGTGTCGATGGCGTTGTGGCGGCCCACGTCTTCCACAAACAATTGCATGCGTTCACCAGCAAACAATGCGCAGCCGTGCACAGAGCCAGCAGATTTGTAGGTGCTCTCTTGTAGTCGGATGGCGTTGAGCAGTGCATACAAGCGCGATTGGGTGATGGTGGCGTTGGGCACGGTGATGGCATCGATCTCATCCATCAGACCACCGAAGACACTGCCTTGCCCGCAACCGGTGGTTACCACACGGTGTTCTGTACGCGCTTGCATATCGGCTACCCCATGACGGGTTTTGACGGCAGCGACACCAGCGCCATCGTCACCCGCATCCCAGTCCACAGTGATGCTTTCCACCTCTGGTGCGCTGGCGACCAAACGCTGGTTGCGCAAATAACCCAGCACCAGCCACTCTGGATGCGCGCCTAAAGTCATCAGGGTCACGAGTTCGCGTTTGTCGACATAGACCGTCAAAGGTCTTTCTGCGGGAATCGAGATGGTTTCTTGCACGCCATGCGCATTCATCACTTGTACCTCGCGTGTCAGCGGGGCTTGGACATGGGTCAGACGGGGCAACATGGGGTGAGAGGCTACAACAAAAAGGGCCGGTGCCTGTTGGCATCGGCCCATAAACGCTTGGAGTTAAGGTTTAAGACTTTTTTGCAGGGGCTGCAGCAGGTGCGGCTGATGGCGCAGTGGCTGGTGCTGCTGTGGGCCCAGCAGCTGGGGCAGCTGCAGTGGGTGTGGCTTCTGGGGGTGTGTAAACAAACTTACCTGGGTCTGCGCAGGGTGCTGTTGCAACCGGCTTACCCGCTTTGGCTTTATTGGTGCGCTGTACATGCGCGGCTAC
>DDYJ01000162.1:19816-21542 GCA_002347905.1 Comamonadaceae bacterium UBA2237
AAAAGCGTTGCAAGCCATGTTGAGAAAAAGGTTTTCTTCATTTCTGTTCTCCTTGTCACGCGATTAGGCGTGCGCTGTTGAGCCCGAACCAGACTCGGGGCTACGGTGCGCGGGAATCTTGCCGGCTTGGATGTCGGCGTGCCAGAGTTCGTGGTGTTCTTTGGCCCAGGTTTCATCCACGTAACCAGTCCGCATGGCGTCATAGGCGCCTTCCATACCGATCGTGCCGATGTAGATGTGACCCATAAACATGGCCATCATCAAAACAGTGGCTACGCCATGGACCATATTGGCCATTTGCATGGTGCTGCGCTCATAGACCAAACCGGGGACGATTTTGTCCAGCACAAAGCCCGAGGCCACCACCACCGCACCCAACAAGAACACGCCGCCCCAAAAGACGACTTTTTCGCCTGCGTTGAAACGGTGGGAAGGAACTTCTTTTCCGCTCAATATGCCCCCGCCCTTGAGCAGCCAAACAAGATCACCCTTGGCGGGCATGTTGTCCTTCACAAAAGTGAAGAACACGACTATCAAAGACACAGCGAATAAAGGGCCAGCGAAGTTGTGCGCATTTTTCAAAACATAGGACAACCAACCAAATAGTGTGTCGCCGATGACAGGTTGCAAAATGAATTTGCCAAACGCCATCACCAAACCTGAGATAGCCAAGATAACAAAAGCGATGGCGTTACTCCAATGGGCAGAACGCTCGAAGGGCGTGAAGCGCTCGATCTCACGTCCTGTGGGCGTGCCGTGCAAGCGGATCGCGCCTTTGCGCCAGTAGAAGATGGCTATGGCGAGCGCCACGATGAACAAAAGCGACCCGCCGTAAGGAATGATCCAGTTGTTACGCACTTGACGCCAAGCTTCACCCGCATTGGTCAAACGCGAACCGGGATATTCCACAAACGGTTGGATGAGCACACCCGCTTCAGGTGCTTCGCGCACAGGCAAACTGCTATAGCCCGCCACGCCTTTACCGACATCACGCCACATTGGCGCGTTATTACCTGGTTGCACTTTGGCGCGTTCTGCGTTGGTTTGCTCGGCGTAGCCAGGCGCTTGAGATGCATCAGGCTTGACATCCATGATGTTGGCACTTTGCACCGCGGGTGCGGGCTTGTCTTGCGCTTGGGCTTGAACACACGCAAACACGCCAAGCAAAGTAGCTAATAAATAGGTGGTGATGAAACGAGGCATCTTGGTTCCCCTTTTTAAGGTGAACGGGTGTGGTCGTTTTGGCCGTATTGGGCGCGCGCGTTCAATTGGCGCTCCCAACTGGATTTGTCACCCGCTTGCCAACCTTGTTCAATAAAGGCATTGGTCACACCGCTGTAAGCGGTGGCGTCGTTTTTGGTACCAAGCATTTGGGCTTTTTCACCGCAAGCGCTCAAAGCCATTGCGCTAGTCGCTACCAAAAGAGCAAGGGTGGGTTTGATCATTTTTTGACTACCTCAGCTTGTGGTTTTTGACCTGCTTGGGCAGAACCGTACGCAGTTCCCCAACCCCAAACTTCAGCGCCTTTGTTGCGCTTGACCACGCGGTTGCGGAAGATGTCGGCCACCACGTCGCCATCTCCTGCGAGCAAGGCTTTGGTGGAACACATTTCAGCGCAGGCAGGCAATTTGCCTTCGGCTAGACGGTTGCGACCATATTTTTCAAACTCGGATTGGCTGCCATTGGCTTCGGGACCGCCTGCACAGAAAGTGCATTTGTCCATCTT
>DDYJ01000078.1:0-1276 GCA_002347905.1 Comamonadaceae bacterium UBA2237
CCAGTGGCGAGTTAGACACCACCCACGGCCGTATCCTTTACTTGGAAGATGTCAACGTGAGCTTTGATGGATTCAAGGCCATCAACCACTTATCACTCGATATCGCGCCCGGTGAGTTGCGTTGCATCATCGGTCCCAATGGCGCGGGNNAAAACCACCATGATGGACATCATCACTGGTAAAACCAAACCAGATTCAGGACAGGTCTTTTTTGGCAGCACGATCGATTTGCTTCGTTACAACGAACCTGAAATTGCGCAATTGGGCATTGGCCGCAAGTTTCAAAAACCAACAGTGTTCGAGTATTTAAGTGTGTTTGAAAACTTAGAGTTGGCGCTTAAAACCCACAAGGGCGTTGCAGCCTCCATGTTTTTTAAGTTGGATGGTGTGCAATCTGACCGACTGCGTGAGGTGCTAGAGACCATCCACCTCACCCAAGACATGCGCCGCCAAGCGGGCAACTTGAGCCATGGACAAAAGCAGTGGTTGGAAATTGGTATGTTGCTGATGCAAGACCCTAAGCTATTGTTGTTGGACGAGCCTGTAGCTGGCATGACAGACTTCGAGACTGAGCGCACCGCTGAGCTTTTCTTATCTCTCAAAGGTAAGCACTCTTTGATGGTGGTTGAGCACGATATGAGTTTTATCAACACCATTTCAGACATTGTCACGGTGTTGTGCGATGGCTCTGTCCTCGCGCAAGGTACTTTGGCACAAGTACAGGCCGACGAGCGAGTGATTGAAGTGTATTTAGGCCGATGAATTCAAAGTTACAGACTATGTCACTGCTTCAAGTTTCTAATATCAACCAATACTACGGCGGCTCGCATATTTTGCGTGACGTGAGTTTTGAAGCCCATCTCGGCCGCATCACCGTTTTATTGGGCCGCAATGGGGTGGGTAAAACTACGCTATTGAAGTCGCTCATGGGGGCTGTGCCGATTCGTAATGGCAGCATTACCTTTAATGGCGAGTCGATTGAAAAATCTGCACCTTATGAACGTGCCCGTGCGGGCATTGGCTACGTCCCGCAAGGCCGTGAAATTTTTGCACGTTTAACTGTGGAAGATAACTTGCGCATGGGCTTAGCAACTCGCCCTTCTGGTACGGATATACCTGCTGAATTGTTTGAGTTGTTTCCCGTCTTACAACAAATGTTGCATCGACGTGGAGGTGATTTGTCGGGCGGTCAACAGCAGCAACTTGCGATTGCGAGGGCTTTGGCTTCTGGACCTAAGTTATTGGTGCTAGATGAACCTACCGAAGGGATTCAGCC
>DDYJ01000078.1:1310-4282 GCA_002347905.1 Comamonadaceae bacterium UBA2237
GACTATTTGGTGATGGAGCGTGGAGAAGTCATTGCTTCGGGTTTGGGTAGTGAAATGCAGAGCAAAGGCATTCGGCAGTTGGTATCTATTTAAGCTTACATGGTCCAAATGCGTGGAGGCGTATTTTGTATCTCCCACAAACCTGTACGCCAAGCGGCCCAAACCGCACGAAACAAGTTTTGTGTAGGCTCCACCAAAGGTGATAGCGCGCGCATGACTACAACGCGCGGATGCGGTGAAGTCACACCAGCAACTATCCCCTCACCATGACGGCTCATCACATCACGTGCAAGCGATAGGGCTAAATCTCTTTTGTCACGTGTCATATCGCTGCCGCTTGCAAATACCAAGGTGGCGGTGCATCGGTGATTAGCAAGCCCCAAAGGCCCAGACATCAAGCGCTCATCTCTGGCATCGAGCAAACCGCGCTCCAGCCAAGCATCTTTTATTTCCATATGCTGTTGCAGTTGACCTTGCTCAAATGGCAGCGATGCAGTAGGAAGACCTAAGGCAGTAATGTCCCAAGCAATTAATTCACCGCCTGCATCTAAATCAAAACACACTTTGTTTAAACCTTGGCAATTGTTGTAAGCGATGGTTTCAAGCGGCAACCATTCGAGTCTAGCGTTGTGGCATACCTTAGCAACTACCTCTTGTGAAGCTAAACCCTTTTCAGTGCGATAAAAGCGCGTTGCACCTGGTGTTGTCACCAAGGCATGGGCTTGCGTGTTGACCGTCAAACGAATATCAATTCGATCCCCGCCTACCAAACCACTTGGCGGATGAACCAATACCGTATGGCATATCTCTGGACCTTCTGGATATAAGCTTTTAAGAACACGCAACGGACCGTTATGCACATGCGCTACATCAGTGCGCTCTGCTTTGCGTTGGTAATCTAGTTGCAGTGCAGCGTGCCAGCCAGTCATAAAAGGTGCTTCATATCAAGAGATGTTATCCGTGAGTAATACTGTGATCAAATTTTCGTTTTTTGACCGAGGTGTACCTTACTGTTAAGTTTCAATTTGGTGCAATACATTCAGTTTTGGTGCATGGGTATGGCTAATTGAGCTTACAAAGAGGTGTCAGCATGGTGCGCGAGCGGCACGATCCATGCTTAAGGAGAGTACCCCTAGTTGAAAAGTGCGGAGTTCTGATGAGCAGGCCAATATTTAATGAGATGAGCGACGCGCAGGGCATCTCCCGCCCGCATTACCAAGCCTTTGACAACTGGCTCAAAGGCGTATCTGCAGAAACCGTGCAGGTCAAGCAGACCGAGGCCGACCTGATCTTTAGGCGAACCGGTATCACGTTTTCACTCAATGGCGATGAAGGCGGTACCGAGCGACTGATACCTTCAGATCTGATACCACGCATCATCCACGGCAAAGAATGGGCGCATCTGGAACGAGGCCTGGTGCAACGTGTAAAAGCAATCAATATGTTTTTGCACGATGTCTACCACCAACAGTTGATTTTGAAAGCCGGATTGATACCCGCTGAACAAGTGCTAGCCAACGCGCAGTTCATGCCAGTGATGCTGGGCCTGGACTTGCCACACCAGATCTATGCGCATATTGCCGGTGTAGATATTGTGCGGCATTCAGATGGCGATTTTTATGTGTTGGAAGACAACTTGCGCGTGCCTTCGGGTGTGTCCTATATGCTGAGCAATCGTTTGCTGATGTTGCGTTTGTTCCCTGATTTATTCCGTCGCTACGCGGTGCGACCGGTGGAGCATTATCCGGCGTTGCTTTTACAAACCTTGCGCTCGGCTAGCTGGGTGGAGCAGCCCACTGTGGTACTGCACACGCCAGGGCGTTTCAACAGCGCGTATTTCGAGCATGCATTTTTGGCCAAGCAAATGGGTATAGAACTAGTCGAAGGCTCGGACCTTTTTGTTCGCCAAGGTAATGTGTATATGCAAACCACCGAGGGCCCGCAGCTGGTTGATGTCATCTACCGCAGGGTGGACGATTTGTACATGGACCCTTTAAGCTTTGCATCAGATTCACTCATTGGTGTGCCCGGGCTGGCATCGGTCTACCGCCAGGGCAATGTGGTGATTGCCAATGCGCTAGGTACAGGCGTGGCGGATGACAAATCTATTTACCCCTATGTGCCGGACATGATCCGCTTCTACTTGAGCGAAACACCTATTTTGAACAACGTGCAAACCTGGCAATGCCGCAAGCCAGACGAGTTGTCTTACGTGCTGTCGAATCTGTTGCAACTGGTCGTTAAAGAAGTTCACGGCGCAGGCGGCTACGGCATGTTGGTTGGCCCCACCGCCAGCAAATCTGAAATAGAGAGTTTTGCTAAACGCTTGAAAGCAAATCCGGACAACTTCATTGCGCAGCCCACGCTCAGTTTGTCTGCTTGTCCGATTTTTGTGGACCAGGGCATTGCGCCGCGCCATATCGATCTACGCCCATTTGTACTCATGGGCAAAGAAACGCGTATCGTGCCTGGCGGTCTGACGCGCGTGGCTTTACGCGAGGGCTCACTGGTGGTCAATTCATCTCAGGGGGGTGGTACCAAAGACACCTGGGTGCTGGAAGATGAGGAGGCACTTTAATGCTGTCAAGAGTAGCCGCTCAACTTTATTGGCTTTCGCGCTATTTGGAGCGTGCTGAAAACATGGCGCGTATCTTGGAGGTTGGTCAATCACTCGCTTTGCTGTCTACATCTGACAGCAGCAGCGCCGCGCCTGAGATGGTGAGCGAGCCGCTGGTCATTACCGATACGCTGGAAGCTTTTGAAGCTACTGCTCGGCCCATGCGCTCGGACCAGGTGGCGCAGTTTCTGGCCTGGGACCCGGATCATCCCTCATCCATTTTTAACTGCATACAGTCCTGCCGAGAAAACGCGCGCTCAGTACGCGGCGCTATGACAGTGGAAATGTGGGAATGCATCAACGACACCTGGCTGGAGTTGCTTTCTCGTAAAAAGAAAATCAAAGGCCCGGATCA
>DDYJ01000151.1:0-3789 GCA_002347905.1 Comamonadaceae bacterium UBA2237
CCCGCGTAAAAACCGACGATATCGGTGCGCGCGCCATGCATTTGCTCGATCAAGTCGGTCTGGCCGGTAAAGCACATACAGCGTCAGAACTACTGTCTTATGGTGATTTACGTCGCCTAGAGATCGCCCGCGCATTGGCTACAGACCCTGAGTTGCTTTTGTTGGACGAACCTTTCGCCGGCCTGGGATCCTCTGAAATCGAGACGCTGTCCGAGCTGATTCGCAAACTGCACCGCGAGCAAAAGCTCACCATTCTTTTGATCGAACACAAATTGCGCGAGTTCATGCAACTGGTCTCACGCGTGGTGGCAATCGATTTTGGCGAGGTCATCGCTGAAGGCGCGCCCGCCGATATCGTCAACAACCCCCGCGTGATCGAGGCTTATATCGGCCGGCAAAACCCGCTGGAGCAGACCCAACATGCTTGATATCCAAAACCTCAGCGCCGCTTACGGCAAGGCCACGGCCTTAGAGAACATCACATTGAACGTCATGCCGGGCGAGTTAGTGGCCGTTTTAGGCCCCAACGGTGCCGGCAAGTCCACCTTGCTCAAAGCCATTTCGCGCGCTTTGGCGTCACAGGGCACGTTGACATTTGAAGGTCGCTCTTTGCACGACGTGGCCACCGAAAAAGTGGTGGGCTTAGGCATTTGCCATTGCCCCGAAGGTCGCCGCCTGTTTCCCGAATTGACCGTTGAGAAAAACCTGCAACTCGGCGCCTATTTACGCAATGACAAACAAGCGGTGGCAGACGATATGCAACGCGTGTTCGAGCTTTTTCCTATTCTGTCGGAACGCGCCAGCCAGATTGTGAGCACCTTGTCGGGCGGTCAACAACAAATGGTGGCGATTGGACGTGCTTTGATGGGTGCGCCCAAATTGCTGTTGCTAGATGAGCCATCCGTTGGTATTGCACACCGCTTGAAGATGGAAATCTTTGCCGCCATCCAGCAAATTCGTAACCGTGGCGTGGCGATCTTGATGGCCGAGCAAGATGCACATTCCGCGCTGCATATTGCAGATCGCGTCTATGTGCTCGAGCATGGCCACGTTGCGCAGACTGGATTGGCCAAAGATCTGGCGCAAGACGATCGGATTCGGCGAATCTATTTGGGATTAAATTAGCTGCTCGCCATCAGATTAAGTTGCAAGCGCTCGCGTGCAATGACTTTTGCAATCGCCTCGTTCGCCGCAACTTTATGAACATAGTCCCATAAGGCTGGAAAGTCTTGCGGACCGATTCCTGCGATTGTTCCCCAGCGGGCCAAGGTCAGGGCATAAGCGTCCAAGGCCCCGATATGGGCTCCACCTAGCCAAGCATGGCCTGCTTGCGTGGCTTGCACTACCAAGCTCTGTAATTCGCCCAAGAGCCCTTTGTAGGCATTTGTCGCATTGGCTTTGATATCGGCTTGCACGGCCTTGTCGGGGCTGAATTTTTGCGGCATGAAGACATGGGTGAACGTGGGGTGCACCGAGTTGTTCATCCAAGCCAAAGTCTCTAGCGCTTTGGCGCGGGCGATGCCCGAGGCAGGCAGAAAGCCACTTTGCGGAAATTTCTCGTCCAAGTACAGCGTGATGGCCACGATTTGAGTCACCGCTTGGTCACCATCGACCAAGACCGGCACTTGGCCGCGCGGGTTGATGGCTTGGTAAGCAGGCTCGTATTGCTCACCTTTATGTAATTTGACCATCTTGGGCTCGAACGTTGCGCCGCTGAGTTCGAGCAGGCAATGCGGCACAAAAGAACAGGCGCCAGGAGCGAAATAGAGATGGAGTGACATATTGGTGTCCTTACTTTGATTCTTGGGATGCGGCACCTTGAATAGTCAAGGCTTGTGGTTCGACTTGGTCTTTTAACCTCTGTGGCTCTTGTACAGATTTAGGCCCCATGCCCACTGGGCGCAAATAGCCTTGGCTCCATAGCCAAAACACGAGGTTGGCGAGCACCAGCAAAAAAGCCAGATTGCGCCAGACGGTTTTTGAGCTCATTGTCACTCCTTGGTGGATGGCCGCACACGCACTTCTGTGCTGTGGATCAATTGCATGCCTTGCGGTGTCTCCACAAGCAATACACCCGTATTGTCAACGCCCCGTGCGATGCCTTGGCGACCATCGCTCAAAGTGACGGGCGTGTCACGCAGTACGTCTCTTTGTTGGAAGGCTGCTTGTGATGGTGCAAAGCCTTTTGACTCGAAAGCCAAGACTGCGGCTAGTAAGGGTTGGGCAATCAAGGCCAAGGCCTGGGGAGCAGTGGGCGGGACGAAGACTGTCTCTGTTGCGGAGGCTTTGGTTGCCGCTTCTTCTGAGAGATCGCGCAATCCAATCGCTGGAATAGACAAGTCTTGGGCGTTTGGCTTAGTGATGTTGATACCGACGCCAATCACGCAATACCGCTCATCCTTTTGCGTCGTGGCGGTTTCAATCAAAATGCCAGCCAACTTGGCCCACTGCTTTGTTTCATGAGGCACCCACACATCATTGGGCCACTTCAATCCAAGTCCTAAGGTGTTTTGTGGGTCTAGGCTTTCAACCACCGAAAGGCCCACGGCCAAAGAGAGTCCAGACCAATCGGCTGGACGCAGCATGAGTCCTAAAGAAAAGGTTAACGCATCGCCAGCTTGGGCATGCCATTGACGACCCAAACGCCCGCGCCCAGCTTTCTGCGATTCGGCAACCAGGAATACGGGGTCTGTGATCCCTGAGCGGGCACGGCGCATCAATTCGGAGTTAGTGGAATCCACCTCTGTCAAAACCTCCACCGTCAATGCGGGTAGGAGGGGCACACAGGATTGCCAGATGTCTTCTGCGAGCCAGATCATGAGCTTAATTAGTGCTTGTGCTTTTTCTTCTTGTCTTTGCTTGACTTGTCTTTATTGGGCTTATCTTTTTTGCCGGACTTTTCTTTACCAGGCTTGACGGAAGAAGTTGATAACAAGGTGCCGCGGCACTTTTTGGCGCCACACCAACAGGGGTATTCGGCCTTGAGTTCCTCGGTCATAGGGGCGTCAATCACCAAGCCGTAGTTGTAGCTCAATTCTTCGCCCGCCAGAATATTGCGACGCGCGGTAATAAAGATACGCCCATTGCGCTCATCCGGCTCGCAATTGGGTTTGCAAGAGTGGTTGATCCAACGCGAAGAGTTGCCACCGTAAAGCGCGTCAATCACATGCTTGTCATCGATATGGAAGTAAAACGTGTGATTCGGGTCCTGTGGGTCGTGTGGATGGCGACGCAGCGCTTCTTTCCAAGAAATGATCTCGCCCACATACTCAATGATGGTCTCGCCTCGGGCGAAGTCCGTGAGCGCAAAGACCCCCTTACCATGCACGCCTGAACGTCGGGTTTTGATACGTCGGCCCGCAATCGGCGAAAGAGGTTTTTTTGGCACTGGGATTTTTCTGTTAACTTAAATACGTACGCATGTGCGTGCGCGCGTGCGCACGCGCGAGAGGCGCATTGTAGTGGTCTGTTTTCTAAGGAAGTCAAAATGAGTAAAACCCTGGTGATCGCCGAGAAGCCTTCGGTTGCGCAAGACATCGTGCGCGCACTCACCCCTGTTGCGGGTAAGTTTGAAAAGCATGACGACCATTTTGAGAGCGATACCTATGTCGTCTCTAGCGCGGTTGGCCATTTGGTAGAGATCCAAGCGCCCGAAGAATTTGACGTCAAACGCGGTAAGTGGAGCTTTGCGCATTTGCCAGTCATTCCGCCCTACTTTGACCTCAAGCCCGTCGAAAAGACCAAGAGCCGTTTGAATGCAGTCGTTAAACTCGCCAAGCGCAAAGACGT
>DDYJ01000151.1:3840-4157 GCA_002347905.1 Comamonadaceae bacterium UBA2237
TTGATCGAGCAATATGCGGGCGGCAAAAAGGCGCTAGACAAGCCCGTCAAGCGCCTCTGGCTGCAATCCATGACACCCCAAGCCATTCGGGATGGATTTGACAGCCTGCGCACCCAACAACAAATGCAAGGCCTAGCAGACGCCGCCCGCAGCCGCTCAGAGGCAGATTGGCTGGTAGGCATCAACGGTACCCGCGCCTTAACTGCCTTTAATTCCCGCGAAGGTGGTTTCTTCTTAACAACCGTAGGACGTGTCCAAACGCCGACTTTGAGTGTGGTGGTGGAGCGCGAAGAGCAAATCCGCAAATTTGTCAGCCG
>DDYJ01000151.1:4234-8947 GCA_002347905.1 Comamonadaceae bacterium UBA2237
CCGCCACCGTCTCCGAAGAAAGCAAACCACGCAGCGAAAGCAGCAAAGGCTTGTTCGACCTGACCACTTTACAAAAAGAGGCCAACAGCCGGTTTGGCTTCTCGGCCAAAACCACACTAGCACTGGCTCAAAGCTTATATGAACGCCACAAAGCGTTGACTTACCCGCGTACCGATTCACAACATCTGCCCGAAGACTATTTACAAACCGTCAAAGACACGATGGAAATGCTAGCCAAAAGCCCGATGAAGCATTTGGCACCCTTCGCCAAAACCGCCATCGATCAGGGTTACATCAAACCCAGCCCCAAGGTGTTTAACAACGCCAAGGTCAGCGACCACTTTGCGATCATCCCAACCTTGCAAGCACCTAGTGGTCTCTCAGACGCAGAGCAAAAGCTCTACGACTTTGTGGTGCGCCGTTTTATGGCGGTGTTCTACCCGCCTGCTAAATATATGGATACCACCCGCGTGAGCCAAGTGGGCGAGCACAACTTCAAGTCCAGCGGCAAGGTATTGGTCGAGCCGGGCTGGCAAGCCATTTACGGCAAAGAAGTGGATGAAGAAGAAGACAAGGAGTCCGGCAAAGTGTTGGTCAAGGTCAATGCGGGCGAAACGCCTAAGACGGAGACTGCAGAGCCCAAAGGCCTCAAAACCAAACCACCTGCACGCTATACCGAAGCCACATTGCTCACGGCGATGCAAACGGCTGGCAAAAACGTAGAAGACGACGACCAGCGCGAAGCCATGCAAGACAAAGGTCTGGGCACGCCCGCGACGCGCGCGGCCATCATCGAAGGCTTGCTCAACGAAAAATACATCATCCGTGAAATTCGCGAGCTGGTACCCACCGCAAAAGCATTTCAACTGTTCACTTTGCTGCGTGGCTTAGGCGTAGAAGAACTCTCCAAGCCCGAGCTCACTGGCGGCTGGGAACACAAGCTCGCGCTGATGGAGCATGGCGAATTGAGCCGCGAAGCGTTTATGCTCGAAATAGCCGAGATGACCGAGCACATCGTCAAAAAGGCCAAAGAGTTCGACCGCGACACTATTCCAGGTGACTACACGACCCTAAAAATTACTTGCCCAACCTGTGGCGGTGTAGTGAAGGAAAACTACCGCCGTTATGGTTGTATTGGCAAGGATGCTTTGGAAGGTGACAACGCAGCTGGCTGTGGTTTTTCCATCAGCAAGATTCCTGGCGGTCGCACATTTGAGGCGGCCGAAGTTGAACAACTGATTGCAAACAAAAAAATCGGTCCACTCGAAGGCTTTCGCTCCAAAGCAGGCTGGCCTTTCACCGCAGAGATCGCACTCAAATTTAGCGAAGAAGAGAAAAACTGGAAACTCGAGTTCGATTTCGGCGAAGACAAAAACGCCGACTCGGGCGAGATTGTGGAGTTCGCTGACACCACCAGTCTGGGTAATTGCCCCAAATGTTCTAGCGCTGTCTACGACCACGGTAGCAACTACGTGTGTAGCAAATCGGTTCCGACCCACGCACAGCCCACACCAAGTTGTGACTTCAAGAGCGGGAAAATTATTCTGCAACAAAGCGTAGCACCCGAACAGATGGCCAAGCTATTGGCGGAAGGCAAAACCGACTTGCTCGACAAGTTTGTGTCGATGCGCACGCGCCGTCCGTTCAAAGCATTTTTGCAATGGGATCCAGAAGCAGGCAAAGTGAGTTTTGCTTTCGAGCCGCGCGTCAGCAAATACCCAGCGCGTGCTAGCAAAACACCCACAACGAATGCGTTGATCAAAGCGGCCGGTAAAAAGGTTCCTGCCAAAACTACTAAAGCCGCCAAAGCCAAAGCCGAGAAAGTTGCCAAGCCCAAAGCGCCACGTAAAGTCACTGCAGGTTATCTACCAAGCAACGAACTTGCAGCGGTGATCGGGACAGAAGCCGTAGCGCGCACTGAAGTGATTAAAAAAATCTGGGACTACATCAAGGCCAATGGGCTGCAAGATGCCACTAATAAGCGCGCCATCAATGCCGACGCCAAACTCAAGCCAGTATTCGGTAAAGACCAAGTCACTATGTTTGAGCTAGCGGGTATTGCTGGCAAGCATTTGCGTCCCATCGGTGAATAACCAACTTTCATGCACGCGACACACGCTACCTAGATAGCCGTTTACTTGTTATAAAGTCTTTACTTGCACATGCTTCACACTTCACCGCCCATGATTGCCGTTGCGCAAACCATGCACTTTGCAAACGCGCTTAGCTTGCAAAGTGGTGCGAGCCTGAGCGACTACCACTTGGCGTATGAAACCTATGGCTCGCTCAACGCAGATAAATCGAATGCGGTATTGATTTGCCACGCACTCAATGCCTCCCACCATGTGGCGGGTATTTACGAGGGGCAAGACAAAAGCGAAGGCTGGTGGGACAACATGATTGGCCCTGGCAAATCGGTCGATACCAACCACTTCTTTGTGATCGGCGTGAACAATCTAGGGTCTTGTTTTGGCTCAACAGGGCCTATGCACATCCATCCTGATACAGGCAATGTGTATGGCGCAGATTTTCCAGTCGTTACCGTAGAGGACTGGGTCAATGCGCAAGCCTTGTTGCTCGATGAATTGGGCATTCACCAACTCGCTGCCGTTATGGGCGGCAGCTTAGGTGGCATGCAAGCCTTGAGTTGGACGCTGCAACACCCTGATCGTGTGCGCCATGCTGTGGTGGTTGCTAGTGCGCCCAACTTAACGGCAGAGAACATCGCTTTCAATGAGGTCGCGCGTCGTGCCATCGTGACTGATCCCGATTTCCATGGCGGGCATTTTTATGCGCAGGGCGTGATTCCCAAACGCGGTTTACGCATCGCACGCATGGTCGGGCACATCACCTATTTAAGCGACGATGTGATGAACGAAAAATTTGGTCGCCAACTGCGTGAAGCAGTGGTGGGCAGCGACATGGGCTATCGCTATTCGACGCAAGATGTGGAATTTCAAATTGAAAGCTATTTGCGGTACCAAGGTGACAAGTTCAGTGAATATTTTGATGCCAATACCTATTTGCTGATCACCCGCGCGCTCGACTACTTTGATCCTGCACGCCTTTTTGGTGGCGATTTATCGAAAGCGTTCGCCACGATTCGCGCAAAGTTCTTATTGGTGAGTTTCACCACAGACTGGCGCTTCTCGCCCGCACGTAGCCGTGAGATGGTGCGCGCCTTGCTCGATAACCAACGCGATGTGAGTTACGCCGAGATCGATGCCCCACATGGACACGACGCCTTCTTGTTAGACGACCCCCGCTACATGCAAGTGGTGCGCTCGTACTTTGAGCGCATCGCACACGAAGCTCCTGTTCAGGGAGAAAAAGCATGACGCACAACATCCATCTGCATGCTTTAGCGCAGTTGGTGCCCATTGGAAGCCGTGTGCTCGATTTAGGTTGTGGCGATGGCGCATTACTGGACCATTTGCAAAAACACCGCGGGTGTTCGGGTTACGGTGTTGAGTTGGCCGATACGAATGTGCAAGCTTGCGTGCAACGTGGCGTCAATGTGCTGCAACTCAACCTTGACCAAGGCTTGACTTTGTTTGGCGACCAGTCATTTGATGTGATCTTGCAAATTGATACCTTGCAACATTTACGCAATGCAGAAGTGATGTTGCGCGAGACTGCACGCGTGGGTCGTATCGGTATCGTGGCCTTTCCTAATTTCGGGCATTGGCCCAATCGCCTTAGTGTGATGCAAGGGCGTATGCCTGTGACGCGTCGATTGCCTTACCAGTGGTATGACACGCCCAACATCCGGGTGGGTACGTTTGCTGACTTTGCCGCTTTGGCTAAAAAGAACCAACTGCATGTGTTGGATTCGTTTGGTTTGCAAGATGGGCAAGAGGTAAGGTGGTTGCCTAATTTGCTGGCAGGAACTGCTGTATTTAAGTTTGAGCGTTAGAAGCTTGGGCCTTTCATTTTGATTTTGATTTTGATCTTGCTTCAACTTGGTTTAATTTGCCCTGCTCCACTTGCATTTCATGCAATTGCTTTCTATCCGCGCAGATTTAAGTAAGCCAGCGCAGCTAGTGCAGCAGTTTCTGCGCGCAACACGCGATCTCCTAAATTCACCGCGGCAAAACCTTTGGCTCTGGCCATCGCATCTTCTTCGTCGTTTAAGCCGCCTTCCGGGCCATTGAGCAACAGCCACGATGTGCTTTGATGTTTTCTCGACCATTCGCACAAGCTTTGTGTGCAGGGATGCAAAGACAAAACAGCGGCTTGTGTCGCACTAGGCCCATCTTGTGTATTTAATAGGTTTGCGACGCAATCGCTTTGAAGCCAAGTACTTAGGTTTTGCAGCGGCTCGACCTCTGGCAGTGTATTCCTTCCACATTGCTCGCAAGCGCTTATTGCCACCGCTTGCCAATGGGCAAGTTTTTTTTCGGCACGCTCTCCTTGTAAACGCAGTACGCTGTGTTGCGACATCAAGGGGGTGATGCGCTGCACACCCAACTCCGTGGCTTTTTCCACCAACCAATCCATGCGGTCGTTGGCGGGCATGACTACCGCCAAATGCACTTGGTGGTGTGCTTCTCGCTCAATGGCTTGGTGCGCACCCACCACCACGCGCACGTCCTGTCTTCCCATATCTTCAATCACGGCTTCAAACTCTCCGCCAACGCCATTGAATAGAGTGATCGTTTGACCAGGTTGCATCCGTAAAACTTGTACATGGCGTGCAGCAGTTGCAGGCAA
>DDYJ01000151.1:9028-9435 GCA_002347905.1 Comamonadaceae bacterium UBA2237
CGACTGGCCGTATGCCTGATGTATTGCATAAAACGCGGAGCATCTGCCAAGTACTTTGCCTTGCCATCACGCAGGGTGAGTCGTGCAAATATTCCTGCTACTTTGAGATGGCGCTGCAAACCCATCCACTCCACCGCACGCCAAAACGCACCGAAGTCTTGCGACCATCCGTCAAAGTCCATCAGGCCCAACTTGCGCGCGCGCTCCCAATAGCGGATGGTGATTTCCAACACAAAGTCTTCTTCCCAGCTTAAAAATGCATCGCGCATCAAGCTTGCGATGTCATAGGTGATAGGCCCGTAGACCGCATCTTGAAAGTCCAATACGCCTAAACGCAACTCATTGGTATCGTGCGGCATCATCAAATTGCGCGGCATGAAGTCACGGTGAACCAACACCTTTGGCGC
>DDYJ01000151.1:9533-9741 GCA_002347905.1 Comamonadaceae bacterium UBA2237
ACATACCAATCCGGAAACAATTGCAGTTCGCGTTGCAACAACGCGTCGTCGTAAGGCGGTAATGTGTGCCCTTGCTGGCTTTGTTGCAATAGCAACAAAGCATCTACTGCGCGCAAATACAAACCCATATTCGCTTGTGGATTTGATTTGTCGATGACTTCCATCATCGTTTTTTGTCCCAAGTCATCCAACAAGATAAAGCCGTTTT
>DDYJ01000092.1:0-506 GCA_002347905.1 Comamonadaceae bacterium UBA2237
GGGATATTCACGCTCAGGTTTTTGAGGTTGTGTTCTTTGGCGTTGATGATTTGAATGGCGTTGATGCGCTCTGCCAAGTAAGTGCCGGTGTCTTCTTTGACTTGTTTACTTGCATTGGCTTTTACAGCATCGATTGCGTATTCGACGCCCATGCTCTCTGCGTAATCGCGTAGGGCTTTAGCAGTGTGCGAGGTTGGATGTAATCTGACTTCTTCTGGTGGCCCTTCTGTCACGAGATGTCCACCCGCGTCACCACCTTCAGGGCCCAAATCGATTAACCAATCGCTTGCTCGGATCACGTCCAAGTTATGCTCGATCACGATCAACGAATTGCCATCTTCTAATAAGCGACGCATTGCGCGCATCAATTTAGCAATGTCGTCGAAATGCAATCCTGTTGTGGGTTCATCAAAAAGGAACAGCACCCCTTTTTTAGCCAAGCCCTGCTTGCTAGATGTTTTGGCTTTTGCTGCATCGGCCAAAAATCCAGCCAACTTCAAGCGCTG
>DDYJ01000092.1:522-7074 GCA_002347905.1 Comamonadaceae bacterium UBA2237
GATTTCGCTCAATTTTTATTTCCAATATCTCCGGTCTATAACGTTGACCATTGCAATCTTGGCAACGTAAATACACATCACTGAGAAATTGCATTTCTACGTGCTCGAAGCCTGATCCTCCGCAGGTGGCGCATCTGCCATCGCCACCGTTGAAACTGAATTTGGATGCGTTGTATCCGCGTTGTTGCGATAGGGGTGCAGCGGCAAATATTTCTCTCACTGCATCCCATGCGCCCACATAGCTGGCTGGGTTGGAGCGCGCAGTTTTACCGATGGGGGATTGGTCTACGAATACGACATCACTTAAATGGTCTGCGCCTAAAAGGCGATCGTGTGCGCCTGGTGTTTCGGTAGCTTTTCCAAATTGACGCAGCAAGGCGGGCGTCAAGATGTCTTGTATCAATGTGGACTTGCCAGAACCGCTAACACCAGTCACGCAAACCAGGCGTTGCAAAGGAAATTCGATGGCTAGATTTTTGAGGTTGTGTTCGCGCGCACCTTCCAAGATCAAACGCGGCGTGTGGTCTGTTACCAAACGCTTTAAACCGAGACCGATCGTTTTACGTGCGCCTAAATAGGCGCCGGTCAAAGTGTCGGCAGATTTCAAGGCTTCTGGCGTTCCATCAAAAACAATCGAACCACCACGCACACCAGGGCCTGGGCCCATATCTAAGATGCGATCTGCACAATGCATGACAGCCGGGTCATGCTCCACTACTACCAGCGTGTTACCCGCATCACGCAAACGCACCATGGCTTGGTTGATGCGGCTCATGTCTCTGGGGTGCAAACCAATACTAGGCTCATCCAGCACAAACAAAGTGTTGACAAGTGATGTGCCAAGCGCCGTTGTGAGGTTGATACGCTGGACCTCGCCGCCACTTAAAGTGCGGCTTTGTCGATCGAGCGTTAAGTAACCGATACCAACGTCATTTAAATATTTGAGGCGCGTGCGAATTTCTTCCATCAACAAATGCAAGGCCTGTGCATCTTGGCCTTGCACATCGATTTGCATGGCATTGAAAAATTGGTGCAGTTTGTCTATGGACAGGCACATCAAATCGTGCAGGCATAAACCAGGGAGCGCTTCGAGTTGTTCGCGCGTCCACTGCACGCCTTGCGGCATAAAGCGTTGTGATGCTCGCATCACCGCATCCGCATTTTCTTTGGAGCCTATACGCCACAACAAACTATCCGTCTTTAGCCGCGCACCATTGCAAACGTGACACGGCGTGTAGCTGCGGTATTTAGACAACAGCACGCGGATATGCATCTTGTAAGACTTGCTCTCCAAGTACTCAAAGAAACGCTTGATGCCATACCACTGGTGGTTCCATTTGCCTTTCCACAAGGGCGAGCCGTCAATAACCCAAGCTTGTTGTTCTTTCGACAATTTGTACCAAGGGGTATCGCGCGGTATGCCCTCGGCCTCCGCATGGCGCATCAAATCGTCTTGGCACTCTTTCCATGCAGGTGTTTGAATAGTTTTGATCGCGCCTGCACGCAAAGTGAGCTTATCGTTCGGAATGACTAAACCATAGTCAACGCCAATCACACGACCAAACCCGCGACAGGTTTCGCAGGCACCCACTGCCGAGTTGAAGGAGAACATCGACGGAATGGGATTGGTGTAAGTGAGATCGCTGTCGGGACAATGTAGGCCGGTGGAGAAGCGCCAGATGGTAAATAATTTATTTACCTCTTCCACATACACATTCAACCGGCCACCACCACGCTTAATCGCCAACTCGATGGCTTCCAAAACGCGTGGTTGTTCTGCATTGCCATTTTTGAACCGGTCGGCGACTACGTCTAATAGTTTGCGCGGGCCCGTGGTCGTTGCTACTTCGCGCTCTGCATGCACGCGTGTAAAACCACTGGCGCTTAGCCATTGCTCTACTTCTTGTGCAGTCGTATTCGCAGGCAACTCTACGGGAAAGGTAAATATCAGCCTTGCATCGGATGACAACGCAGTGCTTCGACGTTTAAGCTCCGCATAAATGGTCTGTGGCGTATCGTGCTGAACGGCTTGCGCGGTTTGACGATCGAACAACTGCCCGCTTCTGGCGACCAATAACTTCAAGTGGTCGTTGATTTCTGTCATCGTGCCCACGGTGGAGCGTGAACTGCGAACAGGGTTGGTTTGGTCAATTGCTATCGCAGGCGGAACACCTTCGACTTTATCAACCGCGGGTCGGTCCATGCGGTCAAGGAATTGCCTGGCGTAGGCGCTGAAGGTCTCTACATAGCGTCGCTGCCCCTCGGCATACAAAGTATCAAAGACCAAACTGGACTTACCTGAGCCACTCGGGCCTGTGACCACCGTCAGCTCACCGGTACGGATATCTAAATCAAGATTTTTTAGGTTGTGCTGGCGTGCGCCGCGGATGCGAATAGTGCCTGACATGGCGGGGCTCTCTGAAGTGTGCCCAATATTTTAGGGAGTCTCGCTCACATGGGGCGTCGCAAGGGATTTGCTTATTAATTCAGCAATTGGAGAATCCGAACGCACAAAGCAAAACGCCACGTACCGAAGTCCGTGGCGTTTGCTTAGGGTTAAAGGCTAATGCTTACTTGGCTGCAGAAGCGTCTGATGCTGGAGCAGTCGCCGCCGAAGCTGCTTCTGCTGGGGCTGTGTGCATAGCATCTTCGCCATGCTTTTCACCGCCCATATCCAAACTACTTCCGCCTTTGAGAATGACAAACATCGCCAAAGCCGCAAATATCACAAAGCCTAAAAGGATTTTCAACATATCAGTCGTGTTGGTAGATATCCACGTCCTTGGTTTCTTTCACGAATAACATGCCGATGACGAATGTCATACCTGCCACGATGATGGGGTACCACAAGCCGTTGTACATATTTCCCGTTTGCGCCACGATCGCAAAGGCGGTTGTTGGCAGCAAACCACCAAACCAACCGTTACCGATGTGATAAGGCAAAGACATAGAGGTGTAACGGATACGTGTGGGGAACATTTCCACCAACATCGCAGCGATAGGACCATAGACCATGGTGACCAAGATGACCAAGTAAGTCAGGATAATGGTGACCTTGACTTTGTCGACCTCCTCAGGATCAGCCTTGGCAGGGTAGCCGGCTTCTTTCAAAGCATCCGCCACAGCTTTCTTGAATTCGGCTGACTTGGCTTTGGATTCGTCTCCAGAAAGTCCCTTAGAGCTGTAGCTTGTGATTTCCGTTTCACCGATCTTGATCTTGGCCGGTTCGCCTGCTGCACCTGCAATGTTTTCATAACTCACAGAGCTAGATGCCAACACTTGCTTGGCAATATCGCATGAGCTGGTGAATTTCAGAGTACCTGTGGGGTTGAACTGGAATGAGCACTCAGCTGCATCGGCAGTGACAGTTACTTTATTCTTTTGTTGTGCTTCGTAGAGGTCAGGGTTAGCCGACTTCGTGAGTGCTTCGAATACGGGGAAGTATGTCAACACCGCCAACAAACAACCCAACATGATGATGGGCTTGCGACCAATCTTGTCAGAGAGCGAACCGAAGACGATGAAGAAAGGTGTACCGATCAACAACGAAACCGCCACCAAAATATTGGCAGTAGCACCATCCACTTTCAAGGCTTGCGTTAGGAAGAACAGGGCATAGAACTGACCTGAGTACCAGACCACTGCTTGACCTGCTGTCAAACCAATCAATGCCAAGATAACAATCTTGAGGTTTTTCCATTCGCCGAAAGACTCCGACAAAGGAGCCTTGGACGTTTTGCCTTCAGACTTCATTTTGGCAAACGCAGGCGATTCATTCATCGACAAACGGATGTAGACCGAAATAGCCAACAAAGCAATTGAAACGATGAACGGCACACGCCATCCCCAATCAGCGAAAGCGGCTTCGCCAAGGGCAGTACGTGTTCCCAAAATCACCATCAAAGACAGGAACAATCCCAAGGTTGCAGTGGTTTGAATCCATGATGTGTAAGCACCACGCTTGTCATGGGGCGAGTGTTCCGCAACATAGGTTGCAGCACCACCGTATTCGCCACCTAAAGCCAAGCCTTGTAACAAGCGCAAAGCAATCAAAATGACTGGAGCCGCTACACCGATGCTGGCGTAGTTAGGCAATATGCCGACAATAAAGGTCGACAAACCCATAATCAAAATCGTCACCAAGAAGGTGTATTTACGACCAATCATGTCGCCCAAGCGGCCAAAGAAGATGGCACCAAAAGGACGGACGATGAAACCCGCAGCAAACGCTAATAGCGCAAAAATGAAAGCAGAGCCTTCATCGAGTCCGCTAAAGAATTGTTTAGCAATGATGGCTGCTAATGAACCATACAGATAAAAGTCGTACCACTCAAAAACGGTGCCCAATGAAGAAGCAAAGATGACCTTCTTTTCTTCAGCTGACATGGGACGATCGACGTCTAATGTTGACATGTGTTCTCCTAAAAATTCGCTCTCGTGATGAGACGCGATGCGGAATTCTTAAGAGGGGCACTGACGGACTTCTTACAAACGTACTTTCTCTCGAGGGATAACCCTAAGTAAATCTGCTCTATGGCGCAAATTAAATCAAAGATAAATCAAGGCTTGCGGGTAATCCCTGTCTTTATGCTGCTTACGCTTTGCCAATCTGTTTCGCTAAATAGCGCGTGTTTCTCCAAGTATTGACGCAACATAGGGAGCGCATCCAAGCCCCAAAACAGTTTGTTATCGATGGCAAAAGTCGGGACGCCAAACACACCTTCTGCGATCGCTTTTTCTGTATTGCTTTTCAATTGGTTTTTAACGTCGTCATCTTGCAAGTCGCGCTTAGGCGCTAATGTTTGCGAGAGCGCAACCAATCGGTCCGCATCATCTGCCGCTTTTCCGCCATGCCACACATGTCGAAAAATAGTCTCACACACATAACGGTTCGGCGCACCATCGCCACTGCAGGCCACTGCTAAACGCGAGAGTGACAAAGGATTGAATGGATGGGCAAGTGGCATGTCTAACTGAATGCCCATTTGTTTGGCTTGCCACAATACTTGGCGATACGTCCACTCGCGCTTTCCAGGAATTTCTGCTGGCCCCATGTGACCATGGTGGTTGAGCACGGCACCGAACAATATCGGCCGGTACTCCACATGATGGCTGATACCCATCAACTGCTTGGGTAATTCTTCAAAAGCCAAATATGCATAGGGCGAAATAAAGTCTAGATAGAAAGTGATGTGGGTCATAAAAGTCTTTCTAAGCAGATCATGCTTGCGCGCGCGCATGCACGCGTTGCGCAATCAGTCGCCACACATCGCGCTTATCTTCAGGGCTGCGATGTCCCCAGCCAGTGATTTCGTCCAGTGTGCGAAAACAACCTTCGCATAAACCAGTTTTTTCAGACATGCGGCATACCGAAATGCAAGGGGAACTAGGTAAGACATCATCGTCCGATTGCAAGACGTGCTCAGCCTGTTTTAACAGACGCAAGTCAGCTGAAGAAAGCTGCGGCTGCTTGGGACTGAACAAGGTTTTCAACATGGCGCGAATTGTGCGTCAAAGTTACGCTTTATCCAGCGCGCTTGTTCAGTATTGCACGCGCCACCAAGGAATTAGGTGGACGTCCTAAAGCCTGGCTGATAAAAGCACCCGCGTCGATCAACGCATCCAAATCGACCCCTGTATCAATGCCCATGCCCTGCATCATGTACACCACATCTTCTGTTGCCACATTGCCTGTGGCGCCTTTAGCGTAAGGGCAACCACCCAATCCGGCAATAGAGGACTGAAAGTTCCACACACCCATTTCTAATGTCGCTAAGGTATTCGCGAGCGCTTGTCCGTAGGTGTCGTGGAAATGGCCAGAGACATCATTCAGCGCGTAATGTTTAAGCGTGGCTTCCATGGCGGCTTGTACTTTGCGTGGCGTACCCACTCCGATGGTGTCTGCCACATCGACGCGTTGTATGCCTATGCTTTTCATCAAGCCCGCCAAATAAGCCACGCGTTCCGGCGCAACGTCGCCCTCGTAAGGACAACCCACCGTACAACTCATGGCACCACGCACAGCGATGCCCGCATCGCGCGCAGCTTTGACGACAGGCGCAAAACGCTCGATGCTCTCAGCGATGGAGCAATTGATATTTTTTTGGCTAAAGGCTTCACTGGCTGCACCAAACACCACGACCTCATCGGGCTTGGACAACAGCGCAGACTCAAAGCCTTTGATATTGGGGGTGAGTACTGAATAACGTACGCCCTCCATCCGCGCAATTCCAGCCATCACCTCTGCGTTGTCCGCCATTTGCGGCACCCATTTAGGTGAGACAAAACTGGTGACTTCAATTTCTTTCAACCCTGCCGCTTGCAAGCGTTGCACCAATTCGATTTTGATCGCTGCGGATACTGGTTGCTTTTCGTTCTGCAAGCCATCGCGGGGGCCGACGTCAATCAATTTCACGCGGCGTGGAAGATTCAATAGCATGTCTTAGACTTTCAATTTCAATAGTTCAGCGCCTTCGTTGACTTGGTCGCCTGGCGCATATAACAACTCCATCACTTCGCCATCCGCTGGGGCCGCCATGGTGTGTTCCATCT
>DDYJ01000013.1 GCA_002347905.1 Comamonadaceae bacterium UBA2237
CTGCCAGACCCTTCGCCCAAATTGCTGCAACGTCTCTCCTCATTAGAAGACGCCGTGCATGTTTGGTTACCCAAAGCGCCCCCTTTGTCGGTGGCCGATGTGTTGCGCATGAGCGCGTCGCAATCCACCGCTCCCGCTGACATTGCCCCAGCCTTGCTCAAACTAGCAAAAGCCAGCATCGAACAACTCAACGAAGCCCGTGCCCGAGAGGGTGCACGTTTGGCGGATGCGCTCAAAGAGCGTTTGGCCCAGCTGCGCAAACTCGCGACCCTTGCCCAGCCCTTGGTACCGCAATTGGTGGAGCAGCAAAAGGCCAAATTTTTAGAGCGCTGGCGTGAAGCCATGGCTTTGGCAGACGGCGCCACATTGCCCGAAGCCGCCCAAGACCGCGCTCTGAGCGAAGCCACCGCCTTCGCCATTCGCATTGACGTGGCCGAAGAGCTCACCCGCTTGGTGTCGCACTTTGACGAGATGGACGCCTTGCTCAAAAAAGGCGGCAACGCCGAAGGGGTAGGCAAACGTTTGGACTTTTTGATCCAAGAACTACACCGCGAGGCCAATACACTGGGCTCGAAATCCGCCACCCTCGAGATGACTCGCATTTCGGTGGACATGAAGGTATTGATCGAACAACTGCGCGAACAAGTACAAAATTTGGAATGATGGAAAACTTCCCCGGCAACCTCTTTGTAGTCGCCGCTCCCAGTGGAGCCGGTAAGTCGAGCTTGGTCAAAGCCTTGATGGAACTCGACGCCAAAGTGCGCCCTTCCGTCTCGCACACCACCCGCGCCCCGCGTGGCCAAGAAAAGCATGGCCGTGAATACTATTTCGTATCCGAGCCAGAGTTCGACCAGATGGTGACCTCCAATGCATTTTTAGAGTGGGCGCATGTGCATGGCTATCGCTACGGCACATCGCGAAAAGCGATTGAAGAGCGGATCGCCCAAGGCGCCGACGTGGTGCTAGAGATCGACTTCCAAGGCGCGGTGCAAGTCAAAAAGCTATTTGCCAATGCCGTATCCATCTTTATCCTCCCGCCAAGTTGGGAAGAATTGAAATCCCGTCTGCACAACCGCGGCGAGGACGCGCCAGATGTCATTGCCCTTCGCCTGCAAAACGCAGCCGAAGAGATGGCCCAGGCCCATCAATTTGACTTCGTTATAATCAACGAATTGTTTGAGCGCGCGGTTTTCGACCTCAAAGCTGTTGTTCACGCGCAACGACTCAAATACTCGGCACAACGCCGAGCTCGGGCGGACGTATTCGACGCCTTAAACCTCAAATGAACCGACTTCTGGAGCATCCATGGCCCGCATTACTGTTGAAGACTGCCTTGAGCAAATCCCTAACCGCTTCCAACTCGTGCTCTGCGCCACTTACCGCGCCCGCATGTTGAGCCAAGGACACACGCCCAAGGTAGAAAGCAAAAACAAGCCTGGCGTCACTGCCTTGCGCGAGATCGCTGCAGGCATGATCGGCACCGAAATGCTCAAAAAGGTACCAGGTTAATAACCACTTACCCCAGCAAAAAGCACCGTTTTACGGTGCTTTTTTTTCATTACAGGTAAAGTCGGGTTTATGAGCGCCCTTCAAACCCCAATTGCCCGTGCATCCGCCAAAGACAAAGCGGTTGCTAAGACTGTTGCCGCAAGTGCGGCTACAGCAAGCTTTACCGCGCTCATTGCCAAATTAGATTATTTGAGTCCAGAAGGCTTGGCCCAAGTTCGGCGCGCCTACAAATATGCTGACGAAGCGCATTTGGGCCAAATGCGCAACAACGGTGAGCCTTACATCACCCATCCCATCGCCGTTGCAGCGCAATGTGCTGATTGGAAATTAGATGCCCAGGCGCTCTCTGCCGCTTTGCTGCACGACGCGATGGAAGACTGTGGCATTACCAAAGTGGATTTGATCGAACGCTTTGGTATCCAAGTGGCCGAGTTGGTCGATGGCTTGACCAAGCTCGATAAACTCGAATTCAACACCCGCGAAGAAAGCCAAGCGGAGTCCTTTCGCAAAATGCTGTTAGCGATGGCGCGCGACGTCCGCGTGATCTTGGTCAAACTCGCTGACCGCAGCCACAATATGCGCACCATGGGCGACATGCCACGCAGCAAGTGGAGCCGCATTTCCAACGAAACCTTAGAGATTTATGTCCCCATCGCCCACCGCCTAGGCCTGAACCAAACCTACCGTGAGCTCCAAGAACTGGCTTTCCAGCATTTGATGCCTTGGCGCTACAAAGTGCTGGGAAAAGCCGTCAACAAAGCACGCCAACGCCGTCGCGATTTGATGAAGCGCGTGCAGCAAGAGGTAGAAACCGCATTTACCAAAGCAGGCCTGTCGGTCCGCATTTCTGGTCGTGAAAAAACCCTCTATTCCATTTACAAAAAAATGGATTCCAAGCACTTGAGCTTCGCGCAAGTGACCGATATTTATGGCTTTCGCCTCATCTTGCCGAAGGTGACAGACTGCTACACCGCCTTGGGCGTTTTGCACCAGCTCTACAAACCTGTACCTGGCCGGTTCAAAGACCATATTGCCATCGCCAAGTTAAACGGCTACCAGTCTTTGCACACAACCTTGGTTGGCCCATCTGGTTTGAATGTGGAATTTCAAATGCGTACCGAGCCTATGCACGTGGTTGCCGAGTCTGGCGTGGCGGCACACTGGCTCTACAAATCCAGTGGCGCCTCCGCAGAAGCCAGCGACAACTTAGGCAACAAGTGGTTGCAGTCTTTGCTCGATATCCAAGACGAGACGCGTGATGCGACTGAATTCTGGGACCATGTCAAAGTGGACTTATTCCCTGACGCAGTCTATGTGTTCACGCCCAAGAGCCGCATCATGGCGATGCCGCGCGGTGCCACGGTTGTCGACTTTGCCTACGCCGTGCACAGCGATGTAGGCGATCACGCCACCGCCGCCAAGATCAATGGCACATCTGTCCCCCTGCGCACCGAAGTCTCCAATGGCGATGTGGTGGAAGTTGTCACCTCACCTGTCGCCACGCCAAACCCCGCATGGTTAGGTTTTGTGCGCACCGGTCGGGCCCGCTCCAAAATTCGCCACCATCTCAAGACCATGGCGCAAACCGAGTCTAAAGATTTGGGCGAAAAACTCTTGGCACAAGCATTGCGCGCCGAGGGCATCGAGAACATGCCGGCGCTTGACGCCAAGCACCAAGGTTTATGGGATAAATTGCTACGCTTTACCGGCAGCAAATCGCTAGACGAGCTGTTGGTAGATATCGGCTTGGGCAAACGCGTGGCCAGTATCGTGGCGCGTCGCTTGGCCAAATTGCTCTCAGAAGTTGGCCAAAAACCTGACCCTCTGTTGATGAGCCGCGAGCGATTCACCGCGCATGAAACCATCTCGCAAGGCAGCGTCATGGTCGATGGGAGCTCCAATGCATCGGTGCAATACGCGCCGTGTTGCCGGCCAATTCCAGGCGACCCGATTCTGGGGTATTTGGGACGCGGCGAAGGCTTGGTGGTTCATCACGAAACTTGCTCCGTTGCCAAGCATTTGAAATACAAAGACAGCGAGCGTTTTATTGCAGTCGAATGGGCAGACGAGCCCGTACGCGCTTTTGAAGCGGGCGTTGTGGTGACGGTAAGCAATGCCAAAGGGGTATTAGCACGCGTTGCTTCTGCCATAACCTCTGCTGAAGCAGACATCAACTTCGTCCATATGCCAGACGAAGTCTCTGGCCAAGAGACCGCCGATTTGCGTTTCGTGATTGCGGTGCGCGACACCACCCATATCGAAGCCGTGCTGCGCAATCTGCGCCGCTTGCAGTCGGTGATGAAGGCAGAGCGTGTGACTTCAGGTTCTGCCCGCGACTCCCAACCTACTAACAACCGTTAACTGCGCAGGTTGGCTCCAGCTTTTGCTATGGCTTGGCTTGGGGGTATTGCACTCTAAGCACTTCAATTTCCTGAACGCCAACGGGTGTGACGAGTTTGACTACATCGCCCTCACGCGCCTTGAGCAAAGCGCGGGCTATCGGCGAAATCCAAGTCACCTCGCCCTTCAGACTATCGGCCTCGTCAATGCCCAAAATCGTCACAGTGCGCTCATCTCCTGCCTCTTCGACATACGTCACAGTCGCGCCAAAAAATACTTGGTCTTTGCCCATGTGCACACTCGGATCAGTCACTTCAGCAATCTCAAGGCGTTTGGTTAAAAAGCGAATCCGTCTATCAATCTCTCGCAAGCGTTTCTTACCGTAGATGTAGTCGCCGTTTTCTGAACGATCGCCGTTGCTGGCCGCCCAATGGACGATATCCACTACTTTGGGACGCTCGTTGTCTATGAGGTCAAAGAGTTCCGCGCGAAGGGCTGCATAGCCTTGGGGCGTGATGTAGTTTTTACCGCCTGCTGGCAAAGGGGGAAGGCCTACTTCCTCGTCTTCCGTATCTGTCGTCTCACGGGTGAAGGCTTTGCTCATACGCAGAAAGGGCTCAAAGCAACTCGAATCCACCCGCTAGTCGCAGCGCTTGGGTCGAGCTGTCTGTCAGAGCGTCAGACAAAGCCTGCGCCAACCCCGGTTGCTGCGATTGGGTGGAGATACCCAAGGCATAGACGGTGGCCAATTCAAACTCTTGCGGCAAGACACCGACCAAATCGACACCCTCGGTGTATTTGATTTCGGTGACTTGCGTGCACCCAATCACTTGACCAGTCGCCTGCGCCATCGCTTTCATCGCTGTTGCGCCGTTGGGAAAGGTAAGAAAGCGGTTGGCTAATTCGGTATCCAGCCCCAAGGTTTGCAGCACTTGAAAGAAGTGGATGCCAGCAGTGGCTAACTTCGGGTCTGGAAAGTAAATGCCCTCTGCGGCCCGAAAGGCGGCTTGCAAATCAGCGCGGGTTGCAATAGCCGGATGGTGGGTGCCGCGTTTCACTGCAATACCAGTTTTCACAACGCCTAGGGCGCGCAAGCTGCCAGCTTTGACGTGACCACAATCAATCAAGCCTTGCACCAAAGCTTGAGAAAGGATGACGACGTCGCAAGGTATGCCTCGCAACAACGCTTCTTTCATCGCACCGACTGCACTGAAAGTGCCGTGTAATGTGCAACCGTGCTGGGCCTCAAACTTGGCTTTCAATGGATTGACCAAGCCAGCGGCAGCTCCGCCGCTCAATAGATAAACATCCATCTCAATCTGCCTTCGCGCCAGAAACCTTCACAATCGTTGCCCATTTGGCGACGTCGTCCGCCACATATTTAGCAAACACTGGAGCAGTCATCGACATCGCTACAGCGCCTTGTTTAGCCCATGTGGCTTTCACGTCAGGCGCATTGACGATTTTGTTGATCTCTGTATTCAAGCGTTGGATGATCGCGTCTGGCGTGCCAGCGGGCGCCATCAAGCCGAGCCAAATCAATGCTTCGTATTTGGGAACGCCATCTTCGTGCACCGTAGGTAATTCAGGGGCAACAGAAGACCGCGTACGACCAGTCGTTGCAAGGCCGCGCACTTTTCCAGCTTTGATGTTTTCAGTCATGGTGGTGACGGCATCGAACATCACATCGACCTGGCCTGACAACACATCGGTGCGCGCCGCAGCGCTGCCCTTGTACGGAATGTGGGTGATGTTGACACCCGCCATGTGTTTAAACAACTCGCCCGCCATGTGATAGGGCGTTCCGTTACCAGAAGAGGCGTAGTTGATCTTTCCGGGGTTGGCTTTGGCGTACTTGATGAGTTCAGGCAAGTTTTGGGCAGGAACGCTGGGGTGCGCCACCAAAACTAAGTCCGAATAATTGACCGGTGCAATAGGCACAAAGTCTTTGAGCAAGTTAAAAGGGCGAACAGGTATCAAAGACTCATTGACCGTTTGGGTGTTGGACATCATCAATAAGGTGTAACCGTCTGGTGCCGACTTGGCCACTGCGTCGGTACCAATGATGGAACCAGCCCCAGGACGGTTGTCCACCACAAAACTTTGGCCTAGCGCCTCTTGCAAACGCTGCGCCATGAAGCGCGCATAGTTGTCCGCAGGGCCGCTGGCGGCAAAAGGCACGATGATTTTGACGGGACGATTGGGATAGGGTTGTTGGGCAAAGCCAGACAGGCTGGTAGCCAGCAATCCCAGGAAAAAAACACCGCGTTTTAAATGATTCAATGGCATGGCTTTTCAGTTTATGGAAGGGTTGATGGATGGGGTGGGCAAAAGACCAGGCTAAGCCTGCTCAAAAAGCCAATGCTATCGGTTTCTAGAAAAGCAACCTAAACAGCACCGCGCGTATTGGTGTAGAGCGCATACACGGAATGGCTAGCTGCCATAAACAATCGGTTGTTTTTCGCGCCGCCAAAACACACATTGGCGCAACGCTCTGGCAAATGGATGTGGCCAATCGCAGTGCCGTCTGGCGCAAACACGCGTACGCCATCAATTTTTTCAGGATCAGCACCGAGTGAACCATCACTGCCCCAGCCGCACCATAAATTACCCTGCACATCCACTGCGAATCCGTCGATCGCTCCATGGTCTTTGGCTTCGGTAAACAAGCGCTTGTTAGTGAGCTTCACGCCGCCACTGCTGTCTTGCGCTTGCACGTCGTAAGCCCAAATTTTTCTGTAAGGCTGTGCACGGCTCTCCACCACATAGAGCACCGACTCATCTGGCGAAAACGCCAAACCATTAGGACCTTGCAGGTCAGGCAAGATTTGCTGCAACGCGCCCGTCTCAGGCGCAATTCGATACACAGAAGCCACGACTTCAGAGCTTGCTGGGTCGCCTTCCCAGTCACCTGAAATTCCAAAGGGCGGATCGGTGAACCAAATAGCGCCATTGCGTTGGCAAATGATGTCGTTGGGCGAATTCAGACGTTTGCCTTCGAAGTGATCTGCCAATACCGTGATGTTGCCGTTGTATTCGGTGCGGGTAATACGACGGGCTTGGTGCTCGCAGGTCAATAAACGGCCTTGCATGTCGCGCGCCAAACCGTTGGCGTTGTTCGAAGGTTTTCTGAACTCGCTGACTTGGCCTGAAGCGTCGTCCCAACGCAAGATGCGATTGTTTGGAATGTCTGACACCAGCAAATAGCGTCCATCTCCAAACCATTGCGGGCCTTCACCCCAGCGCAGACCGCTGGCGATTTGTTCAACGCTGCTACTGAACAAACGCAACTTCAAGAAGCGCTCGTCGAGCACCTCGATGCGCGGATCGGGGTAACGGGAGTTGGTTTCGAAGGCGATAGCCGGACCTGTTGTCATAGACACCCACTGATAGGTTGAATTACAAAAGCGCTGAAACAACCTATCCCAGAGGCGTTATTTCAGAATGAGGTTAGGCAACCACATAGAGAACGATGGCACATAGGTCACCAACATTAAGGCGACGATCAAACCGCTGTAGAACGGAAGAATAGTTTTCATCACTTCACCAACGGAGATGCCACCAATGGTGCAACCCACAAATTGGGTGGTACCAACCGGCGGAGTGTTTAAACCCAAAGCGCAGTTAATCAACAGCACGATGCCAAACTGCTCGGTGCTCATGCCCATTTGCTGGCAAATCGGCAAGAAGATGGGGGTGCAAATCAAGATGGTGGCAGCCATATCTAAGAAGGTGCCAAGCACAAACAAAATAATGTTCACCCACAAAAAGATTACCCAGGGCTCACTGCTCACGCTTGAAAGCATCTTGCCGGTTAACTCGGCAACGCCATACAAACCAATCAAGTAGCCAAACATCGAGCTGATACCGATCAGCAACAGCACAGCGCCCGTGCTCTTGACCGCTTTCGCAGCCGCTTTCAAAAACTGCTCTTTGGTGAGTTTTTTATAGACAACAGCTGCCAAAAACAAAGCCCACAAAACCGCCACAGAGGCAGACTCGGTCGCCGTAAACGCCCCCGACAAAATGCCAGTGATGATGATGACCACCACCAACAAACCTGGCAACGACTGCACGAAAGAACGTCCCACAATCGCCCAGCCTGGGAAGGTGCCGGCTGGGTAGCCGCGCTTGACGGCAACCCCATAGGCGGCTGCCAAGTTGCATAGCGTCAAAAGTATGGCAGGCACGATACCCGCCAAGATCAGGGCTGCAATACTGACTTTGCCGCTCGCAGCCAACGCAAAAATAATCAGGTTGTGGCTAGTAGGCATCAAGGCACCAACAAGGGAAGCATGCGTCGTGACGTTCACGGCGTAGTCGACGTCATACCCTTCTTTCTTCATCTGTGGAATCAAAACCGCACCCATGGCAGAGACGTCTGCCACCGGAGAACCGGACACGCCACCAAACAAAGTGCAGGCCAAGACATTGCTCATGCCCAAACCGCCGCGCACATGGCCAGCGATGGATTTAGCGAAATCCACAATCTTGTCGGCGATACCGCCGTACATCATGATTTCGCCAGCAAAAATGAAAAACGGAATGGCTAAGAAAGAGAACGGGTTCATGCCCGAAATCATTTGCTGAAAGCCCACTGCTAAAGGTAAGCCTTCGAACAACAAGGTCGCCAACGAAGACAAGCCGATGGAAAAAGCCACTGGCACGCCCAGGATCAGCAATAGCGTGAAGCTCACGCACAAAATAGTCAATGCCATGCGGGCTCCACCTCTTCATTACGCATTAAGGCAATGATGTGTTCCATCGAAAACAAGGCAACCAACACACCCGCCATCGCTGGCGGAATGTATTTGAAAGCCTCTGAAATACCTAAGGTCGGGATTTTGTAATCCCACACGCTTTGCGCCAGCAAGCCGCAGTTGTAGGCCATCACTACGCCAAAGAGCAACACCAATCCGTGGATTAGCAACTCCATTTTGAGACGGACATTTTCTGGTGCAAGTACCAACAAAGACTCCAAGCCGATATGGCCTGCGTCGCGCACCCCCACGGCCATGCCAAGCATGGTCACGTAGAGCACTAGCATCACAGCACCACTCTCAGCCCAAGTGGGGGAGTCGTTGAAGACATAGCGCCCTATCACCTGATAGAGCACGGCCATGATCAACAACACCAGCCCTGCTACGCCGATTTGCAGGCACAACTTCGCCAAGGCAGCACAAAAGCGTGTGTACATAGTTCGCGCTTACTTGACGGCGTTGATACGTTTGACCATGTCTTGCAACTTGGGGTCCTTGAGGTATTTGTCATACACAGGCTTCATCGCGCCTTGGAAGCTGGCTTTATCGACATCAACGATTTCTGTGCCACCGGCTTTAACAATCGCCAGCGATTTGGTTTCNNAGGGTGTCCCAGACTTTCTTGGAGAACAACAAAATCTCTGGGGCCATAGAGTGTTCGGTCTTGTTGTAGTACTTAGCGACTTCAAAGTGGCGTGAACTCTCATACGAGGGATAGTTGTTTTCTGCAGCGTCGATCAAACCCGTTTTGAGCGCGGTGTAAACCTCGCCATATGGCATAGGCGTTGCATTGGCGCCCATGGCTTCGAGCAAAGACACCCACAAATCGCTTTGTTGCACGCGTACTTTCAAGCCCTTGGCATCGGCCAAAGTTTTGACGGGCTTCTTCACGGTGTAGATGGAGCGGGCGCCAGAGTCATAGAACGCCAAACCGACAAACCCTTGGGCTTCGCAGTCTTTCAAAATTTCGTCACCAATAGCGCCGTCTAAAACTTTGCGCATGTGTTCTGTCGAGCGGAACAAGAAAGGCATGGTCGGCACCATAGTGGCTGCACAAATATTGTTCATGGGCGCCACATTGACGCGCGTCATGGCAATAGCACCCAGCTTGGTTTGCTCGATCGTGTCTTTTTCACTGCCCAAAGCTGACTTAGAAAAAACTTTGATGGTGTGTTTGCCGCCAGTGGCTTTGCTGAGCTCCTCACCCATGTGGCGCACGGCCATCACGGTGGGATAGTCGTCTGGGTGGACGTCGGAAGAACGAAACTCCGTAGCCTGTGCGCTAAAAGCTAATGCCGCTGCACTTGCCAGCAAGGTTTTGAGGAATGAAGAAGGTTTTTTCATGGTGTCTCCTGGTTAAAAAATTTAAATCGGGCTGTTTTTGACAAACCCACCGCCCTGGTAGATCACGGCGGGGTCGTTCAAATCTAGGGTGAGTTGTCGCGCTTCGGTAGCGTTCTTGAACTTGGCTGAACTGTCTTGCGGCTGGTAGCCCACATGTTTGGCGGATGCGTTGTCCCACCAAACCACAGGGTTGTCTGACATGCCGTAGATCACGCTAAAGCCAACAACAGGGGAACTCAAACTGGCAACGACCAATCGCTCGAGGTCGTCATAGCTTAACCACGTGGCAAGCATGCGACGGTCTTTGGGTTCGGGGTAGGACGAACCGATTCGCAAGCAAACGGTCTCAATGCCATAGCGGTCGAAGTAAAAACGGGCCATGTTTTCACCAAAGGCTTTGCTCAAACCGTAATAGCCGTCTGGTCGTACAGGCATGGTGGGTGTCACGGTTTCGCTTTGTTTGTAAAAACCCGTCACATGGTTGGAGCTGGCAAACACAATGCGACGAGTGCCGTGTTTACGTGCAGCTTCATACAAGTTGTAGATGCCAACGATGTTGACCGGCAAAATTTCGTCAAATGGGCGCTCAACGGAGACGCCGCCTAGATGGACGACACCGTCGACACCTTCCAGCAGTTTGTCGACCGCTTGGGCGTCTTGTAGGGGGGCGGACATCACTTCTTCGCCGACAGCAGCAGCACCTAAGTCGGCAATATCGCTAACACGGAGGGTTTGGCAATGGGACTTCAAGCGGGGACGCAATACGCGTCCCAAGCCACCTGCCGCGCCAGTGAGCAACAAACGCGGGTAAAGAATCGGGGGGGTTGTGGTCATGAAATGGGTAAAAATGAAAGACTGTATGCAAAAAACCGATGGATTGTGCCATTTGTATGATGAAACTCCATGCGGGTGAACAACGACTCAAGTCGCCCAAATCGCACCTACAAGGGGCACTAGCACCACTTTGGTGTAAACCCTTTTTGTATACAAACCAAAGTCGAGCACAATTTGGTCTGAACCTCGCCTGAAGGCGCCTGCCGTCTGGGCATCTTTATTGCAAGTACTTCTTTTTAAATTTTAGCCCCCGAATTAGGAGATCCCATGATCAAGCGCTCTTTTCTGAAAACCACCCTCGGCTTGGCTTGTGCCGCTGCATTTAGCTTGGCATCAGCCCAAACAACCCCCATCAAATTCCAGTTGGACTGGCGATTTGAGGGTCCTGCCGCTTTGTTTTTGGTACCGGCCGCTAAGGGATATTTCAAAGACGCCAAATTAGATGTCGCCGTTGACGCAGGCAACGGCTCTGGCGGTGCGGTCACCCGCGTGGCCTCCGGCTCTTACGACTTAGGCTTTGCCGATTTGGCCGCCTTGATGGAATTCCACGCCAACAACCCTGACGCGCCAAATAAGCCAGTCGCGGTGATGATGGTCTACAACAACACGCCCGCTTCCGTCATGGCTTTGAAGAAGTCAGGTATCAAAACCCCTGGTGACTTAGCTGGCAAAAAGCTCGGCGCCCCAGTTTTTGACGCAGGCCGCCGCGCATTCCCCATCTTTGCCAAAGCCAACGAAATTGGCAACGTCACTTGGACTGCCATGGATCCCCCTCTGCGTGAAACCATGCTGGTTCGCGGCGATGTCGACGCGATCACAGGATTCACCTTTACCTCTTTGCTCAACATCGAAGCGCGTGGCGTCAAAGCTGAAGACGTGGTGGTGTTGCAATACCCCGACTACGGTGTGAAGTTGTATGGCAACGCCATCATCGCTAGCCCCAAGATGATCAAAGAGAACCCTGCGGCCATCAAAGCGTTTTTGAGCGCATTTGCCAAAGGCATGAAAGACGTGATCAAAGATCCCGCCCAATCGATTGAAACCGTCAAAGCCCGTGACGGCATCATCAATGTGGAACTTGAAACCCGTCGTTTAAAGTTGGCAATCGACACCGTCATCAACAGCCCCGACGCACGTGCTGAGGGATTTGGACAGGTCAAAGGCCCCCGTTTGTCTTTGATGGCTTCGCAAGTCTCTGATGCTTTCAACACCAAAACCCGCGTCAAAGCCGATGAAATTTGGAACGGTTCCTTCTTACCAACCGCCAAAGAACTCGACGTTTTACCTGCACCCAAAGCAGCCGCCAAGAAATAAACCAACGGCCACTTGATGACTGAAACTGCTGACAACTTTGTCGACTTCCAAAATGTATGGCTAGCCTACAACGATGAACTCTTAGCGAAGGACCACTTCGCTGTTGAGGACATCAATTTGCAGGTCAAACAAGGCGAGTTCATTGCCATCGTGGGGCCCTCGGGTTGCGGCAAGTCCACTTTTATGAAACTCACCACGGGCTTGAAAAAACCCAGCCGTGGTGAAATTTTTGTAGATAACCAGCCCGTCACCGGGCCACTCAAAATCAGTGGCATGGCGTTTCAAGCGCCATCGCTTTTGCCTTGGCGCACTACCCTCGACAACGTGTTGTTGCCGCTTGAAATTGTGGAACCCTTTCGCGCGCAATTCAAACAGCGCAAGGAAGAGTTCGAGGCTCGCGCCATCAAACTCCTACAAACTGTCGGACTAGGTGGATACGAGCGCAAGTTTCCTTGGGAACTCTCTGGTGGCATGCAACAACGCGCCAGCATTTGCCGTGCACTCATCCATGAGCCCAAGATGCTTTTGCTCGATGAGCCTTTTGGTGCACTCGACGCATTTACACGCGAAGAACTCTGGTGCACTTTGCGCGACTTGTGGACAGAGCAAAAGTTCAATGTGATTTTGGTCACCCACGACTTGCGCGAATCTGTGTTTCTTGCCGATACCGTCTACGTGATGAGCAAAAGCCCAGGGCGCTTTGTTGTGAAACGCCATATCGATTTACCGCGTCCGCGTGATTTAGAAGTTACCTACACTCCGGCCTTCACCGACATCGTGCACGAGCTGCGCAGCCACATTGGGGCGATCAGAAAATCATGAGTCAAAAACAACTAGAACGCTACGCACCTTGGGGACTGTTAGTCCTCACTATCGCTTTGTGGCAGATCATTTGTAGTGCCTTCGCAGTATCGGAATTTATTTTCCCGAGCCCCTTGCGCATTTGGCAGCAAATGGTGGAGTTTCGCGACGTCATCGCAGCACACGCATGGCGTACGTTTTGGGTGACGATGGCGGGCTTTGGCATTGCCATCGTGGTGGGTGTTTTGCTTGGTTTTGTGATTGGCAGCTCGCGCTTGGCCTATGCAGCGGTCT
>DDYJ01000062.1:0-359 GCA_002347905.1 Comamonadaceae bacterium UBA2237
AGTCTGTGATGCAGCGCTGGCCTGAGAGTATTGGCAAGGGGGCTGAGTTTGTGATGCCTACTTCTAAGTAATGAGCGAAGCGGCTTTTGACTACATCATTGTTGGCGCAGGCACTGCTGGTTGCTTGTTGGCCAATCGCTTAAGCGCTGATGCGCGTAAGCGAGTTTTGCTGATTGAGGCCGGACGCAAAGACGATTACCACTGGATCCATATTCCTGTGGGCTATTTGTATTGCATTGGTAATCCGCGTACAGACTGGCTCTACAACACGGCGCCCGATGCGGGTTTGAATGGGCGTAGTTTGAAATATCCGCGTGGCAAGGTGCTCGGTGGGTGTTCGAGTATCAACGGCATGATTT
>DDYJ01000062.1:483-789 GCA_002347905.1 Comamonadaceae bacterium UBA2237
CGATTTCAACCAAGGCGATAACGAGGGTGTGGGCTATTTTGAAGTGAACCAAAAAAGTGGCTGGCGCTGGAACACGGCTAAAGCTTTTTTGCGGCCGACTTGTTATGCACGGCCTAATTTTGAGTTGTGGTCTAGCGCGCAAGTCTCCAAGCTTTTAATGACCAACGACGCTGACGGTCAGTCGCGTTGCAGTGGCGTCGAAGTTTGGACGGGAGCGGGCGGATATGTCCGCGCCATGGCCAAACATGCGGTGGTCTTGTGCGCTGGCAGTATCGGCACCCCACAAATTTTGCAACTCTCGGGTTT
>DDYJ01000062.1:805-10464 GCA_002347905.1 Comamonadaceae bacterium UBA2237
CTAATTTGCAAGACCATTTGCAAATCCGCTCGGTCTTTAAAGTGCAAGGCGTGCAAACGCTCAACACGCTGGCCAATAGTTGGTGGGGCAAGGCCAAGATTGGAATGGAGTATGTGTTCAAGCGAAGTGGGCCGATGAGCATGGCGCCGTCGCAATTGGGTGCGTTCACCCGCAGCAGCCCTGATCAGCCTTACACAAACATCGAATACCACGTGCAACCTTTGAGTTTGGATGCTTTTGGTGAACCGTTGCATAACTTCCCCGCGTTTACTGCGAGTGTGTGCAACCTCAACCCCACCAGCCGTGGCACGGTGCATATTGTTAGCCCCAATTTTTCAGATGCGCCGAAAATTGCGCCTAATTACTTGAGCACGGACGCCGACCGCAAAGTCGCGGCAGATTCTTTGCGCGTGACGCGCCGCATCGCCGCCCAGCCGGCTTTGGCCAAATACAAGCCCGTTGAGTGGAAGCCTGGCGTGCAATACCAAAGCGACGACGATCTTGCGCGTTTGGCGGGCGATATTGCCACCACCATCTTCCACCCAGTAGGCACAGCACGCATGGGGCGCATCGATGATACGCAAGCGGTTGTCGACCCAGAACTGCGCGTGCGCGACGGACGTGGCGGCGTAGTGCGGGGACTCAGGGTGGTCGATGCCAGCGTAATGCCCACGATTACTAGCGGCAATACCAACAGCCCCACACTGATGTTGGCTGAAAAAGCCGCGCAGTGGCTGGCGCACGAGGCACTAGCGACTTCTTAATCTGCTTTTGCACGGGTTAGCCCGCAAGGGAAACTCCTAAGCCCCATCACGGTGCGCCCCGTTTAAAGTTTGGCAACTCGCAACGTCGGTGCGCCGCAGTTGCAGAGGGTCCGAGGAGACACATAACAAACTCTGCACAAGCAGGGCATTTTGGAAAAGGCACTGGGTTACTCCGGTGCCTTTTGCTTTTCAGACCACAATCCACAGATGGAACTTGTACTAGCCACCCTCGCCTCGGCGCTCGCGGGATTTATCGATTCAATTGTGGGTGGAGGCGGATTGGTTTTATTACCTGCGCTTTTTGCGCTCTACCCTACCGCCACACCCGCCACCTTGCTGGGCACCAATAAAAGCGCGTCAGTCTGGGGCACCACATTTGCCACTTGGCAATACAGCCGACGTGTCGCTATCAATTGGTCGGTCATGTTGCCTGCCGCCAGTTTGGCGATGGCAGGATCTTTTTTTGGCGCATGGTGGGTGACGCTGATTTCGGCAGATTTTTTACGCCAATTGCTGCCCTTTGTTTTAGGCGCTGTATTGCTCTACACCTTATGGCGCAAAGACATGGGGCGCGACCACACACCCCGGTTTAGCGGACGCGCCGAATTACTGGCTACTTGCTCAGTTGGTTTAGTCATCGGGTTTTACGACGGATTTTTTGGGCCGGGCACGGGAAGTTTTTTTGTTTTCGTGTTGGTGCGTTGGTTAGGCTACGACTTTTTAAATGCCTCCGTTGCGGCCAAGTTGCTCAATCTGTCGAGTAATGCGGCGGCCTTGGTGTTGTTCACGCTCAAAAGCCATGTTTGGTGGCATTTGGCGTTGCCCCTGGCTATGGCGAATGTCGCAGGCAGTTTGCTTGGCACCCGCATGGCCTTGAAGCATGGTGCTGGTTTTGTGCGCGTGATGTTCTTGGTAGTGGTCAGTGCTTTGATTTGCAAAACCAGTTTTGACGCCTACATGCGTTAAAGACTCCGCCTATTTGCGGCTTGTCGTTTAGGGCTTTTCTGGGGCGGCTGCGGCAGTGATAGATTTTGGTGGCCAGGGCACGTTGGCTACATCACGCGGTTTACCAATTGGGCGAGTGGCTTGGCCTTTTTGCACTGCGGCGATATCTTCCTCAGAGGGGTATTGGCCCAAGATAACAAAGTCAAACACACGGCGTGCAATCGGTGCGGCGTTTTGTGCGCCAAAGCCGGAGTTTTCCACCACCATAGCTAGCGCCACTTTAGGCTCATCGGCTGGCGCAAATGCAATGAACAAAGCATGGTCGCGCATACGCTCGTCCACAGTGGCTGCGTTGTACTTTTCGTTTTGCTTGACGGTGTAGACCTGTGCTGTTCCCGTTTTGCCAGCGCTGACGTATTGTGCGCCGACAAAACTAGTGGCCGATGTGCCTTCGATATTCACGCCAATCATGGCGCGTTTGATCACGTCCAAGTTTTCAGGCGAAAGCGGTAATTGCCCAATCGGTTCTTTGGCGACAGGGGTTGGTGCTTTGGTCTCGACGTCGAGCACTTCCCGCACAATATGTGGGCGCATTTTCAAACCGTTGTTGGCAATCGTGGCCGTGGCATGCGCAATTTGCAACATCGTGAAGCTGTTGTATCCCTGGCCAATTCCAAGAGAGATGGTCTCGCCCGAATACCAACGTTGCTGCTCTGCTTTTTTATAGGTGGTGCGCTTCCATTCAGTCGAGGGCAAAACACCTCGCGACTCACCCATGATGTCAATACCAGTGATTTGCCCAAAACCAAGCGGCTTCATTTGCTCGTAAATCAAGTCCACGCCCATGTCACGCGCCAAGGTGTAGTAGTAGGTATCGCACGATTCGACAATCGATTTGTACATGTCCACCACACCATGTCCACCCTCTTTGTCATCGCGAAAACGGTGGTTGCCGAACATGAAAAAACCGGGGTCTGAAATCAATGCTTTCTCGGCACGCTTGCCAGTTTGCAAAGCCGCTAAAGCCATGAAAGGCTTATAGGTTGAGCCTGGTGGATAGGTGCCACGCAATGCACGATTGAGCAGGGGCTTATCAATAGAATCATTCAACGCCTGCCAGTTGTCCGCATCAATGCCGTCGACAAACAAGTTGGGGTCAAACGTGGGTTTGCTAACAAAAGCCAGCACCTCCCCGGTTTTAGGATCTAGTGCGACCAAGGCGCCTCTGCGTGTGCCGTACAAATCTTCGATCAGTTTTTGTAACTTGATATCGATCGACAACACCACGCTGTTGCCTGGAATCGATTGGCTACTGTTGAGTCGGCGTACCGCGCGTCCTCCGGCGGATGTNNNNCGGTAGTTGCCGGCATCTTCCGACTCTTCGATCTTGGCTTTTTCGCTGGTGTTGATGCGCCCGATGTAGCCAATCACATGGCTTGCAAGTTGGTCATAGGGGTAGTTGCGAAATAAACGTGCGCGGATTTCGACACCAGGAAACCGGTAACGCTGCGCAGCAAATCGCGCCACTTCTTCATCGGTTAAACGATTACGAATGGGAACCGAATCAATGCTCTTGGATTCATCCACTTGCTTTTTAAATCGGCGTTTGTCGCGTGGCTGGATATCGATGATGCCCGCGAGTTGTTCGATAACTTCTTCAACGGGCGCAACAACTTTTGACGGTGTGATCTCTAGGGTGTAGGCCGAATAATTCGTTGCCAACACCACGCCATTACGGTCCATGATGACGCCGCGGTTAGGCACGATAGGCACGATGGCGGTGCGGTTACTTTCAGCTGCCGCATTGAGTTCGTCGTAACGAATCACTTGCAAATAAAACAACCGCAAGCTCAACACAGCAAAAGCCACCAAAATCGCAAACGTCACCACCACTACACGTGACCTGAAGCGGTTCAGGTCCATTTGGATGTTGCGAATCACATTCATAGTGGGCGATGCGCGTCTGGGTTAGGTGCACGTTTTTGCGGTGCCAGCAAGACCACGCTCATGATGGGCCACAAAGCAGCCTCAAGCAAAGGCGCCAGAAACAGAGACCAACCGGGAAACAAAGCGCCAGACGCCATGCGTACTGTCAACTCCAGTGCATGCGCTGTTAAAAACAAAGGCAGTACTTGCATGGCTTGCGAAGGCACGGTGAACCATAGCAATCGGCGATGGATCATGAGGGAGAAAAATCCCAATGCGGTGTAAGTCAACGCATGTTGGCCCATCAGGGTGGCTTGGTGCACATCACTCGCCACACCAAAGAAAAAGGCCACACCAATGCCAACTAATCGTGGCTGGTGGATACACCAAAACACCAAGGTCACCGCCAAAAAATCCGGCGTCCATGCGGCATTGCCTACCAAGCTGATGTTGATCAACATATTGGCTAACAAGGCCAGTAACAAAGTTGTCAATACAAATAAAGGATTGGCTGGCAACAAGAGTTGCTGGCCGCGCGGCATGATCATCGACGGCCCCCTTTGGTCAAGCCCAAAGGCTGTGGCTTCTCGATCACAGGACGAGCTGGCATCTGGTCAGTCAGTGGGTCAATCACCATCACATGTCTAGCGCCTTGCACGCGCCCAACGGGTTCGCACAAAATGCGCGCGAAGGCGGTTTCAGCGCGGCGCTCCACTTTGGTCACGATGCCAACGGGTACCCCGGGTGGATATACCCCGTCGACACCACTGGTTGTGAGTTGGTCGCCGACTTCGATGTCTGCGTTAGTCGCCATAAAGCGCAATTCCAGCAAAGGCGCTCCGCCTGATTCACCATACGCCACGCCGCGCGCACCTGTGCGGGTATTGAGGACAGGAATGGAGTGCTCACGGTCAGTGACCAACGTCACTTCACTCACCAAAGGTAATACGCGTGTAACTTGGCCCAAGATGCCATGCTCGTCCATCAGGGGTGCGCTGGGTTTCACGCCGTTGGTCATGCCCTTGTTGATGATGAGTTTGCGCGTGTAAGGGTCTGCAGCGTCATACAAAACTTCAGCCACAAAACCTACGGTGTTGAGCCGCTCTTGCAAATTCAACAATGCGCGGAGTTGTTGGTTTTCTAAAGTGAGTTGCTCGACTTGCGCCGCGCGTTGGGATTGCAGCAACAATTTTTGACGTACATCTTTAGCGTCTGCTTGCGCGTCTTGTAAAGACTCTAAATATTCACCGCTGAATTGGGCAAACGCTTGCGGGCGCATCGCCAACCATTGCACGGGATAGAGTGCCACCGACAAAGCAGCACGTAAGGGTTGCGTCACATGGAAGCGCACATCAGCGACCATCAACAAAAGAGAGAGGGCACTGAAGAACAGCAGTTTGGAGATTGCTGAGGGGCCTTGTTTAAAAAAGGCCGGGGGGGTTCTGTCTAGGGTGCCGAGTGGCACGGCGTTATTCGCTCGTGAAGATGGAGCCTAAACGGTCCATACGTTCTAGGGCCAAACCACAACCGCGCACCACGCAGGTGAGCGGGTCTTCTGCCACCAACACAGGCAACCCAGTTTCTTCCGCCAACAAGCGATCGAGGTCACGCAACAAGGCGCCACCACCGGTCAGCATCATGCCGCGCTCAGCAATGTCTGCGCCGAGTTCTGGCGGCGTTTGTTCCAACGCGTTTTTCACAGCAGACACGATGTTGTTCAATGGGTCTGTCAGTGCTTCCAAAATTTCGTTGGAAGAAATTGTGAACGAACGTGGCACGCCTTCCGACAAGTTGCGGCCTTTGACTTCCATCTCTTTCACTTCAGAGCCCGGGAAGGCGGAACCGATTTTTTTCTTGATGGCTTCTGCCGTAGGTTCGCCGATCAACATACCGTAGTTACGACGGATGTAGTTGATGATGGCTTCGTCGAACTTATCGCCACCGACGCGCACGCTACCTTTGTAGACCATGCCGCCCAGTGAAATCACGCCGACTTCGGTCGTACCACCACCAATGTCGACCACCATAGAGCCAGAAGCGTCTGACACGGGCAAACCAGAGCCAATCGCAGCGGCCATCGGTTCTTCAATCAAATACACCTCGGATGCACCTGCTCCCAAAGCAGATTCGCGAATCGCACGACGCTCGACTTGGGTAGAACCACAAGGCACGCAAATGATGATGCGTGGGCTAGGCTTTAACACCGAGCGTGGATGCACCATCTTGATAAATTGCTTGAGCATTTGCTCGGTCACGGTGAAATCGGCGATCACACCGTCTTTCATCGGACGAATAGCTTCGATGTTGCCAGGCACTTTGCCCAACATCGCCTTAGCTTCGTGACCAACGGCTTGAATCGTCTTCTTGCCTTGGGGGCCGCCTTCGTGGCGAATCGACACCACGGATGGTTCATCGAGCACGATACCGCGGTCACGAACATAAATCAGGGTATTGGCGGTACCTAAGTCAATTGCCAAGTCGGTAGAGAAATACCGACGAAAAGATCCAAACATGGCCGTCCTCAAACGAAGCGCGCAATCGCGAACACAAAGGCGAGATAATACCGCATCACCCGTAAATCACGGGTTTTCTGCTACTTAAATATGTCTTTGACCACCCTAGATATCCAACGCATCGCCAATTTGGCGCGCCTAGCACTGCAACCGGACGAAGAAGCGCGCATGCTCGACAAAATCAATGACTTCTTTGGCATCGTCGAACAAATCAGCGCAGTTGATACAAAAGGCGTGATTCCTATGGCGCATCCGGTAGACGCCATGCGCAATAGCCCAGAGATTGCACTGCGTCTGCGCGCAGACACTGTCAGCGAAACCAACCAACGAGAAGCCAATCAACGAAGCGCCCCCGCAGTTGAAAACGGTTTGTTTCTTGTTCCAAAAGTGATTGAGTGAGTTGCAAACCATGACCCACTCCACCCAAGAACTCCATTTGCAAAGTTTGAGCGAGCTTGCCTCTACTTTGCATACTAAAAAAGCCAGCGCAATGGAAGTTGCGCAGCATTTTTTAAAACGCATGCAAGCAGACACTACCGGTGCTTTTTTAGATATCAACTCAGAAGCCACATTAGCCCAAGCGCGCGCAAGTGACGCTCACTTGGCCGCTGGTACTGGTGGTTGCCTAGAAGGCGTTCCCATTGCGCACAAAGATGTATTTGTCACTCGCGACTTCGTCACTACAGCAGGCTCCAAAATTTTGACAAACTACCGTTCGCCTTTTGACGCCACCGTGGTGCAAAAGCTCGCAACAAGCGCGCACGGGCAAAGTGGCGCCGGCATGGTCACTTTGGGCAAACTCAACTGTGATGAATTTGCCATGGGCTCCGGCAACGAAAACTCTGCTTTTCATCCTGTGCGCAACCCTTGGGATGCGACCCGCGTTCCTGGCGGGTCATCTGGCGGCAGTGCTGCAGCAGTGGCAGCACGACTGACGCCTGCAGCGACTGGTACTGATACAGGTGGCTCGATTCGCCAGCCCGCCAGTTTTTGTGGCATTACGGGTATCAAGCCCACCTATGGTCGCGCATCGCGTTACGGCATGATTGCCTATGCATCAAGCTTGGACCAAGCGGGGCCGCTGGCACGCAGTGCTGAAGACTGCGCGTTGTTACTCAGTGCGATGTGTGGGCCTGATTTAGACCGAGATTCAACGTCATTAGATGTGGCCACTGAAAATTTTTCTGCCAAGCTCTCGCAGAGCGTGAAGGGCTTGCGCATTGGCATACCCAAAGAATTTTTTGGCGATGGGCTTGCACCGGATGTTCGCAGCGCCATCGATGCCGCACTCCAAACGCTAGAGTCGCAAGGCGCACAACTCGTGCCGATTTCTCTACCGCGTACTGAGTTGTCTATTCCTGTTTACTACATCATCGCGCCAGCGGAAGCAAGTTCGAACCTGAGTCGTTTTGACGGCGTTAAGTTTGGCCATCGCGCGAAAGACTACACCGACTTGGTCAGCATGTACAAACAAACCCGCGCCGAAGGGTTTGGTGAAGAGGTGAAGCGTCGCATCATGACGGGCGCGTATGTCTTAAGCCATGGCTACTACGACGCTTACTACTTACAAGCGCAAAAAATTCGCCGCATGATTGCGGATGATTTCCAACAAGCGTTTACGCAATGCGATGTCATTGCAGGGCCTGTAGCGCCCAGCGTGGCATGGACACTTGGACACAATGCCAGCGATCCACTTGCAGACTACTTGGCTGACATCTTCACGCTGCCAGCGTCATTAGCAGGCCTGCCCGGCATGAGTATTCCCGTTGGATTTGGCGAGGCGCATATGCCTGTTGGTATGCAACTCATCGGTAACTATTTGCAAGAAGCAACTTTGTTGAACGTCGCGCACCAATTTCAATTGGCAACAGACTTTCACATGCAGCCTCCACCAGGAGGCGCGCACTATGAGTAAATTGGTACAAGGCTACGAAGTCGTCATTGGCTTCGAAACACACGCACAACTCTCCACGCAGAGCAAAATTTTTAGCCGCGCGTCTACCGCGTTTGGCGCCGAAGCCAATACGCAAGCTTGCGCGGTGGACTTGGCGTTGCCTGGCACTTTGCCGGTGATGAATGTCGGCGCTGTTGAGCGTGCGATCGAGTTTGGTTTGGCAGTGAACGCGCATATTGCAGAACGCAGTGTGTTTGCGCGTAAAAATTATTTCTACCCCGACTTGCCCAAGGGCTACCAAATTAGCCAATTTGAGATTCCAGTGGTTCAAGGTGGTGAGGTTTCTTTCTTTTTAGAAGAAGGTAAAGAGACAGTGCGTAAAACCGTGCGTTTGGTGCGCGCACATTTAGAAGAAGATGCAGGCAAATCTTTGCATGAAGATTTTGTAGGCCAAAGCGGCATCGACCTCAACCGCGCTGGCACGCCCCTGTTAGAAATCGTGACTGAGCCCGACATGCGCAGCAGCGACGAAGCCGTGGCTTACGCCAAAGAGCTGCACAAAATCGTCACCTGGATTGGCATTTGCGATGGCAATATGCAAGAAGGTTCTTTCCGCTGCGATGCCAATGTGTCGGTACGCAAACCTGGCGCAGAACTCGGCACGCGTCGTGAGATCAAGAACCTCAACAGCTTCAAGTTCATGCAACAAGCGATTGACTATGAAGTGCGTTGGCAAATCGAGCAAATTGAAGACGGCCACGCCATCCAACAAGCCACCGTGTTGTTTGACCCAGATACAGGTGAAACACGCGCCATGCGCACCAAAGAAGACGCGGCCGACTACCGCTACTTTCCTGACCCAGATTTGCCACCGCTGTGCGTAGCGCGGGATTGGGTGGAGCGCGTGAAAAGTGAAATGGCTGAATTGCCCCGTGTAATGGCCGAGCGTTTTATCACGCAATACAAGTTACCTGAATACGACGCGACCACGTTGACACAAAGCAAAGTGATGGCTGCTTACTTTGAAACAGCAGCACATGTTTGCGAACAACCCAAGCTCGCTAGCAACTGGGTCATGGGCGAGGTTTCACGCCGATTGAATACAGGTGATATTGGTTTTGACAATATTCCTGTGTCTGCCACACAACTCGGCGCATTGATCGTGCGCATACACGACAACACCATTAGCAACAACGCGGCCAAAGACGTTTTCGATGCTTTGTGGAATGACGCGGCTACTTCTTCAACAGATAAGGCAACAGCTTTGCAACAAGTCGATACAGTAATCAACGCCAAAGGCCTGAAACAAATGAACGACAGCGGTGCGCTCGAAGCCATCATTGACGAAGTGTTAGCGGCCAACCCCGACAACGTGGCGCAATACCGTGCGGGCAAAGACAAAGCTTTCAATGCCTTGGTAGGCCAAGCCATGAAAGCCAGCAAAGGCAAGGCCAATCCGGCGCAGGTCAATGAGATGCTGAAAAGGAAACTTTCTTAATTTGCCCTTCATTTTTGAAGCGTGAATTTAAGTTTTACGCTTCACCCAATTAATAAAATGAGAAAGCACCCACTTCTTCTAGTCCCCGGCCTCATGTGTGACCACGCATCATGGGCGCC
>DDYJ01000171.1:0-13077 GCA_002347905.1 Comamonadaceae bacterium UBA2237
TGTTTGGACTTCTGAACGGCAGTTTGCAAGAAGATGCCGGTCAGTACCACATACCAGCGCAGTGGCGAATGGGGCAGGTAGCGCAGGATATGCCAGAGACAGACCAAAGTGCGACTGAATTCGTGATCGAAGGCGATACCGTCTTGTGCGATGCCCGACTTGAAGTCGCCGCTGCCGAGGCCAGTGGAGACGGCGATCGTATGGGGCACGCCTACATGGCACTTTATGACGCTGGTGAGCACGATGCACCCGCACGCGCGCAATCCTTGATATTGGGTCTCGGATTTAAGACCACGGAACTAGACAACCCCGTCAACAGCTTTTCGGGCGGTTGGCGGATGCGCTTGCAATTGGCACGGGCGTTGATGTGCCCTTCTGACTTGCTTTTATTAGATGAACCTACCAACCATTTGGACTTGGATGCACTTGTTTGGTTAGAAGCATGGCTCAAGCGCTACGAAGGCACGATGGTAGTGATTAGCCATGATCGTGAATTTTTAGATGCAGTGACCAATGTCACCTTGCACATAGATGCGGCCAAGTTAGTGCGTTATGGAGGCAACTACAGCAAGTTTGAGGACATGCGGGCCGAGCAAATGGAATTGCAACAAAATGCATTTGCTAAACAGCAAGACAAGATTGCGCATCTACAAAAATTTATCGCACGCTTTAAAGCCAAAGCCAGTAAAGCCAAACAAGCCCAAAGCCGCGTCAAGGCTTTGGATCGGATGGAAAAAATTGCGCCTTTGCTTGCTGATGCAGACTTTAGTTTTGAGTTCAAAGAGCCTGCTAATTTGCCCAACCCCATGCTGTCCATGCAAGGGGTTTCATTTGGTTACCCGCCCCTCTCAGATGCGCCTGAAGGCACGCCGCCCACTGTCATCGTACAAAACGTCAGTCGCTCTGTCTTGGCTGGCCAACGTATTGGTATTTTGGGTGCAAATGGCCAAGGTAAATCAACTGTTGTGAAAACCATTTCCCGTGATTTAGCAGCATTGGCGGGTGAAATTACAGAGGGAAAAGGTTTGAACATCGGTTACTTTGCCCAGCAAGAATTAGATGTATTGAAACCTGCCGATACGCCCTTGCAACACATGATTGATTTGGTAAAAGAACTTACTACACAAGGGAAGCTATCAGGACAAGCAACACGCGAGCAAGATTTGCGAAGTTACCTAGGCCAATTTAACTTCAGTGGTGACATGGTCAAACAAGCAGTAGGCAGCATGAGCGGCGGCGAAAAAGCCCGTTTAGTGCTGTGCATGATTGTTTGGCAACGCCCCAACCTCTTGTTGCTAGACGAGCCTACCAACCACCTAGATTTAGCCACCCGCGAAGCCTTGAGCATGGCCCTGAATGAGTTTGAAGGGACAGTTATGTTGGTGAGCCATGACCGTGCGTTATTGCGTGCGGTGTGTGATGAATTCTGGATGGTTTCGCGCGGTGGTATTGCATCGTTTGATGGTGACTTGGACGACTACCAACGCTATTTGCTCGAAGAAAGTAAACGTCTGAGAGCTGAGGCAGTTGAGGCTGCCAACGCTGTCCCTCCCACGACGGTTAAACCCAATATCGATAAGAGCGCAAACACTAAGCAAGCGCAAGAGAAGTTGAAACCTTTGAAAAAAGAACTTGAAAAAGTAGAACCAAAGCTANNCGTTTGAAAATAATTGAACAAGAAATAGCAGTTCTTGAAGCGCGTTGGTTAGAGATTAACGAGGCGCTAGAGGCAACTTAAATGAAAAAAGGGTTTGCATGATGCAAACCCTTTGAATTTGGTGGGACCAGCGGGGGTCGAACCCACGACAAACGGATTAAAAGTCCGCTGCTCTACCAACTGAGCTATGGTCCCGTTTCACTCAACAGCATTTTGCCGTTACGCGAAGCCGTAAATTATAGCGTAGAAATTTTATCCATCACCCAACCCGCTGCACATTGTCCAAAAGTTGCAGTCACGCTCACTACTGAACCATAACCATGGCAGTTAAGTGAGCCATCTGCATCGCCTTCAATCTCACAACTAGCATCCACAGGTGCGACAGATTCTTTGCTATAAACACAGATAACGCCTATTTTTTTCTTGTCACGTGGAGCTTGGTGCTCACGCCGTAATCGGTAGCGTAATTGGGCTAGTAACGGATCGTGGGTGGTGAGGGACAGGTCCTCAATATCAACTTTATGGGCTGACCTTTTTCCGCCTGCAGCGCCTATGGTGATGAATAGTGTTTTTGTATGAATGGCCCAAGCAGCCATCGCCGTTTTTGCCTTGATTTGATCACAAGCATCAATAACAGCGTCTACCTTGGCATTCAAGATCATTGGCCAATTTTCAGGGCTGACAAATTCATCTACACACGTCACATCACAATGGGGATTGATATGTGCAATACGCTGTTGCATCGCTAGTACTTTAGACATACCCAAGGTGTCGTCTAATGCATGAATTTGACGATTGATATTGGATTCAGCGATGTGGTCGAAATCAATCATAGTGATTTTTCCAATGCCACTGCGGGCTAGGGCTTCAACAGCCCAAGAGCCAACTCCGCCTATTCCAATAACTGCAATATGCGCATCTCGAATTTTCTGAGCACCCGATACGCCATATAAGCGTTCAAGACCACCAAAACGTCTTGCGGTAATGTCTTGGAGATTCATCTAGAAGAAATCTAAGACGTGCAAGGTTCAATAGAAGCAGCTTGCAACTTGAGGGCGCTTATAGCGCCGAGAGCAATCGATAAAACAGCCACAAAGGACATCAGACTTAAGGTCGATAAACCACTGACACCTTGACCGAATGTACAGCCCATGGCGGTGACACCGCCAACGCCCATCAACACTCCACCTACAAGATGTCTGGCTAAATCCGCTACGTCTGCAAAGCCTTCCCAGCGAAATGAACGATTGAGTAGTGCGGACGCACAAGAACCTGCAATAACTCCCAATGCAGACACAATTCCAGCGGTTAAAACCTTTGTGGTATCACTGAAAAATAGAAGCCAATCTAATAAGTAAGCTGCCGGAGCAACAAATGTCAATGACTCTATACGACCTGAATTGGTAGCTAGGTAAACGGACTCTAGGGTCTCGGGGTGTTCTTCAATAAAACCAAGATGACCGCTGACCCACCACAAAATGATGGCCGTTGCACCAACACCGATACCAGCAATAACATTCTCAAGCGTGCGAAAGTCTTTGCGCGATAGCGTGAAAACCAACAAAATTAGTCCTACCGTATATCCAGCGTAAATCGCTAGGTGCTGCGCATTCCCCCCCATGACAGAGGACAGCAATGACCCGACATGCGAGCCAGTTGGCATATCAAAAGCAATTACATCTAAATATTGCGCACGAACAACTGCTGTTATACCTTTCAAGGTAGCAAATGCACTGATACCCATGACCAGAAACACCACCAACGATTTCAAATTTCCGCCACCGATACGCACCAAGGTTTTATTGCCACAACCTGATGCATTCACCATACCGTAGCCAAACATGAGTCCACCAACGATGGCAGATAACCACATGAGTCGGTTGCTGGCGTAGAGAGTTTTAGCTGGATTGATAGCAGCGATATCAGACAAAAAAGCAAAGCCCAACATGGCGGTAGCGCTGGCGAGTATCCATTGGTAGGCGCGCGTCCAGTCCTCGAGGTGAACAATATCTGACAAAGCGCCTAGGGTACAAAAATGTGTACGCTGAGAAATAGCACCCAAAGCCAAGGAGACTAAAAAAAAGGCCCAGAGGACCTCTTGTGTAATGGTTTGTATATTGTTCATTTCAATTTGGATAAACGCTCTTTTGCAGCTGCAGCTGATTCAGATTGGGGATATTTTTTCATCAGCTCTTCCAGAGTCTTGCGGGCCGATTTCAGGTCTTTCATTTCAAGTTGGCAGTTGGCTACTGACAACATGGCGTCTGGTGCCCGCGTATGTTCAGGGTCTTTAGCCAGCAGATTGTTGAAGTTTTTAATGGCGTCTTTGTATTCACGGTTTGCATATTGCGCATTGCCCAGCCAGAAAAGACTCATCACAACATAGCCACTTGTAGGGTAGCGCTTGTTGAAGTCTGTGAAGCCTTCGCTTGCAACAGCAAAATCGCCCTTACGAAAGGCTGCAAGGGCTGCTTCATAAAAACGAACTTCTGTGGGGTCAGCGAGAAACTCTACATTGTCTAATTTGACTTTGACTGGTTCAAATTTCTTGAGTCGCTCATCAACACCTTGCGATAAGGCCTGCGCTGCCGCTTGCTGCTTACGCAATTCTTGGGTTAGCTCTTCTTTTTCACCACGAACGCGTTGTATCTCGTTACGAAGACTTTCAAACAGATTTTGTTGCTCAATTAAATTGTTTTGAAACTGCTTGATGTCGTCTGAATTTTTTTTAATCTCTTCAGATTGGGTTTCAATTTTTTTGCGTAAATCTAATATGGCGCGACGTGCTTCGTCATCTTCAAAGAGACCGGCATGGGCCGCAGTGATGCAGCACAGAGCAATAAGTAAACTGATTTTTTTCATCGGTAGGTAATCTCAGCGCGACGGTTTTTCGAGAATGCCGCTTCGTCATTACCAGTCATTGCTGGCTTTTCTTTGCCGTAGCTGACAGCTTCCATTTGACCGTCAGCTACGCCAAGTGCATTGAGAGCGCGACGAACAGCTTCTGCACGTTTTTGCCCAAGAGCTAGGTTGTACTCGCTACCACCACGTTCGTCGGTATGGCCTTCAAGATTGGCGCGACGGGTGGTGTCTGCTTTGATAAAGCGGGCATGAGCCTCTAAAACTGACTGGAATTCAGGCTTAACGGTGAAGCTGTCGTAGTCAAAATAAACCACGTTAGACACGCCAGCAGGTCCAGGTTTGATGCCATTCATGCTGCCAATTCCACGCGCATCTAGGGAGGAGACTGCGGACGAAGCAGTATTGGGGTTAGCGCCAGAGCGATCTTCTACGGGAACATCGCTGAGTTTCACGTTAGAAGAGCAGCCTGAAAAAATGGCAACTAACAAAAGCAGAGAGAGAAGTTTTTTCATAAAAGTATTCGTTTAATTGAATGAAAGATTATGGCTGGGCTCTGGAAAAAGGTCCCCAGTTGGGTTCACGTAGATCCCCCCCCTGCCCTGCCAACCTCGCTTTGATGCGCCCGTCGAGGGTGGTTGTCATCAGGGCCTCTCGGCCTTCTTGTCGGGTGGCATACACAATCAAACGGCTGTTGGGTGCAAAGCTAGGGCGTTCGTCTGCGCTGGTGTCAGTGATAGCACTTGAATTACCACTTGTAATATCCATCACGTGCAATTTGTATGCATTGCCTATGCGTGAGATGTAGGCCATCCAACGTCCATCAGGGCTCAGTGAGGGCGAAATGTTGTAGTTTCCCGTAAAGGTGACGCGGTTGGCTGGGCCTCCCATGGCTGGCATTCTGTAGATCTGCGGAGAGCCACCACGATCACTCACGAAATAAATAGCCGTGCCATCCGGAGAAAACACTGTCTCGGTATCAATCGCTACAGACTGGGTTAAGCGTCTTGGTTCGCCACCTTGTGCGTCCAACAAAAACAATTGGGATCCACCATCACGGCTTAGAGTCACTGCCACCGTGCGTCCATCAGGCGACCACGATGGCGCGCTGTTGGAACCTTTGAAATTGGCCAGAACACGTCTTTTGCCAGAGGCAACATCATGGACGTAAACCACCGGTTTGCGCGACTCAAAGGAAACGTAAGCTAACTGGGTTGCGTTAGGCGCCCAACTGGGAGAAATGATGGGCTCAGGACTGGCAAGCGCAGACTGGGCATTTTCTCCATCAGAGTCAGCCACCCACAAGTTGTATCTGCCCGTACTGGATTTTGTTACGTAAGCAATGCGTGTCGAAAAAACACCACGATCACCTGTGAGTTTGAAATAAATAAGATCAGAAATTTGGTGCGATGCCAAACGCAAGTCGGCAGCCACCACCAAATAGCTCATTGCTCCAAGGTCTTGATTGCGAACAACATCCCAAAGGCGAATGCGTACGTCGAAACGCCCATCCGCTAAACGACTGATGCTGCCAGTAAGAACGGCATCGGCACCCTTTTGTCGTAAGTCAGAGACATCAGGACGTTCGGTTTCATCTATCACTTTACCAGTAGGCAGCGATTTGAACTGACCACTGCGCTCAAGATCGGCTTGAACAATCGCACTGACTTTTTGCGGCACACCATCCTCGCCACGCAAAGGGGCAATCGCAATGGGAACTTGCGTCAGTCCAACACCTGAGACCTCAACTCTAAATTGGGCATGGCTGAACTGGACCAATAGGAACAGAAATAACCCACTCAGGAGTTGCCAGAAGAAGCGCTTTTTTAGCATGGAGTTTCTTATAAAGAACAATCCACCTATTTTAAGGGACGAAGCATCCATAATCTAACTATTCGCGATTACCCGAACCGCCATGCCCCAAACTGCTTCTATCGTTAAACGCCTCGATCGCGCAAGACACTATTTTTCAAAGCCCGCGTTGGCTTGGGTAGCAAGCATTGTGTCGGTGGTCATCATTTCTCTGACAGAACCACTCGTCCCCGCGTTACTCAAGCCACTGCTAGACCAAGGATTTCAAAAAGGCAACTTGCAGTTGTGGTTGATACCCTTAGCTTTAATTGGTTTGTTCGCCGTGCGAGGGCTTTGTGCTTTCATAGGTCAAGTCGCACTAGCCAGAGTTGCAAATCGCGGATTGTTCACATTGCGTTTAGAAATGTTTCAGCGGCTTTTAGATGCGCACCCCTCTTTATTCAGAAATCAGACGTCAAGTGCATTAGGTAATACCTTGGTCTATGAGGTGCAAGTAGGTGCCAATTTGCTTGTCAATGCACTTTTAAGTTTGAGCAGAGACACGATGACTCTGATCGCCTTGATTGGCTATTTGCTGTTTTTGAATTGGAAACTTAGCCTGATTGTGGCGTTTCTCTTTCCAGGAGTCGCTTGGCTAATGAAAGTTATCACCAAACGCTTGTATGGACTTACAAAAAGCAACCAGCAGGCAACCGATGCACTGGCCTATGTGGTTGAAGAAAACGCATTGGCTTTCAGAGAGGTGCGCTTACATGGCGCGCAAAAATCACAACTGCAACGCTTCGAGCACTTAGGTCAATTGATGGACCGTATCGCCATGAAATCTACGGTTGCGGGTTCTTCTCTAACACCATTGACGCAATTGATGGCTGCAGCTGCTTTGTCTGCTGTTATCAGTGTCGCGCTTTATCAAAGTGACCAAAACGGAACCACCGTTGGGGAGTTTGTGGCGTTTGTAACGGCGATGTTGATGTTGGTAGCGCCTATCAAACATTTGTCAGAGGTAGCAAGTCCTTTGACACGTGGCTTGGCGGCATTGGAGCGCGGACTCGATTTGATTGAAACCACCCGCATTGAAGGTACGGGAAGCTTTACCAAGCAGCGTGCATCTGGTCATATTCGCTTAGACAATGTTGTTGTGCAGTTTGATGCAGATAGCCCTGCTGCTTTAAATCAGGTCGATCTAGACATTCAACCGGGAGAATCCGTTGCATTGGTCGGCGCCTCTGGCGCTGGAAAGACTACCTTGGTCAATCTACTGCCTCGATTTGTAGATATTTCATCCGGTTATGTATGTGTTGATGGCGTGAATATTCGCGATTGGAATCTCGCCTCTTTGCGGTCGCAGTTTGCCATGGTGAGTCAGCAGGTCGTTGTTCTAAATGACACGTTGGCAAACAACGTGGCCTTAGGTCTGCCCATGGACCTGGCGCGTGTAGCGCAGTGTTTGCAAGACGCCAACCTTGGTACATATGTCGCGGGTTTGGGCGAAGGCGTTCACACCACCGTAGGACACAATGCATCACAACTCTCAGGTGGACAACGCCAGCGCTTGGCAATTGCCAGGGCCTTCTACAAAGATGCGCCAATTTTGATCCTAGACGAAGCTACGTCTGCGCTTGACAATGAATCAGAGCGTGCAGTCCAAGAAGCCATGGTACGACTACAAAAAGGACGCACCACATTGTTGATCGCCCACCGTTTGTCTACCATTGAGCATGCGGACCGCATTGTGGTGATGGCCAACGGAAAAATCATTGAGACGGGTACACACCAAGAATTGTTACAGCTTGCTGGGGCTTATTCGGCTCTTTTCAAAATTGGCAAACTAGAACCACTAAGCGCATAGCCGCGGGCAATCTAACTGCCATTGCCACTTTAAATTTTTACTTACGCAGCTTATTTTCAAGCAATTCGTGCATAGCTTGCGTCAGTTGATCATTCGACGGTTTTATCAAGCACTTACACCAATCGTTATGGTGGTAGGAGGAAGGTTCGGCGTACATGAACCAAGCAATAGTGGGTTTGCCTAATGCGACCGACATGTGGTAAGGGCCAGAGTCAGACGAGATAAACACGTCACACAGAGAGATCAGTCCTGAAAGTTCACTTAGTGAGGTTTCTCCAGCGCAGTCAATCAATTCCACAGCATCTGTTGGCTTGCCGTAGGCCTCTATGAATGCTTGATTGATTGGTTTTTCAAATGGTGCGCCCGCCAACAGGCAAACAAACGACCCCGCTTGCTTCGCCATTGCATGGATTGCGCTTACCACTTGGGCAATAGGCGGTCTTTTGGGTAAGGCGTCGGCTGTGCCACAACCGATATTGAGACCTATCACACGTTTGCCTGGGGCAAGCTGCTTTTGCAATTTGTCTGCATAAGCCCTAGCGTCTTTTGACACTTGCAATTCAATAGGTGTGCTGTTTCTATGCAGGCCAAGCGCAGCGAGCACTACAAAATCGCGTTCGGTGTAATCCATGGGAAGATGTAAACCTTGGGCACGCGCGTAGTCCTTGACGCTTGGCGCGCTAAGGTCATAGAAAAGCCCTCGTCCCAAAAACTGCGAAATTCCAACACTTTTGGCGTCAACCGAATTGGCTATCCAACGTGTGACCAAACTGGTGCGAATGCCGGATGCTTCAAAGTCAATGACTAAGTCTGGTTGTATCTTTTGGCTCAAGGCAGTCGTTTGCGCTTTGATCTTGTTGAGCGGTACGCGCTTAGCGTCAGGGTGTGCAGGCGTACCTTCTCGAATTGTTATGAAAGTAGCGCTTGTCAGCAAATGGTGCTGACGAATAAAGTCTTCTGTGGGATACCCCGCGTGCTTACTCAGGAAAACTAAGTGCAACTCTGCTTGGGGCCATTTGTCTTTCAGAACACGCCAAGCTGCTGAACTGCGCAACACATCCCCTACTCCCATGCTGTGGGACTTGACCATGAGTATGCGTTGGTAGGTCATGCTTTCATCCTAACCACGTCGTAATAAAGTGCTTCTTGGGCTAGCGCTAGATGTTTCCAATTTTGTTTGCTTGCCCATGTCAGTGCGTGTTGCCCCAACGTGTCTTGTAGAGGCGATTCAACAGATTTAACAATCGCATCTGCCAGAGCTTTGGCATCCAAAGGATCTTGCAATATCCAAGCGTTTTCTAAATGGGTTAACTCCGCAGCAACTCCACAATACTGCGCAGAGCTAACAATGGCAGGCACTGCATGCGACATGGATTCAAGCACCACCATGCCAAACGTGTCCTCCAGCGTGGGATGCACCAAAAGATCCGCCACAGTGTAGGCAGGCGCCATATCTTCCAAAACGCCTTTGACATAAATACGGTCCTCAAGCCCAAGAGTGGCAACTTGAGACCGCCATGAGTTTTCTGGCGATGCCGAACCTACGATGACCATGAAAATATCTTCGGGTAATTTCGCTAAGGCCTTCAGCAAAGTAGGCAAGCCTTTCTTGTCGGCGTTATTTCCAATCCAAAGCAAACATTTACCTTGTAGGGGCAAACCCCAATTCAAGCGTGCCTGCATTTTTTCATGCGCTGTATGTACATGGGTGGAATCTATGCCTGGCGGTATCACGTGAATATTTTGAAGGTCGTAGCCTAGTTCCTTATTGAGAACGCTCTTCACTGGCTCTGAAACAGCGACCAAGTATCTACCTTGTTGATCCCTCATCCTCATCTTTTCTAGACACCAGTAGGTTAACAAGCGCGGACTGGTGATCAATTGCAGGTATTTCAAAAATAAACCCAAGCCATGGCGATTGACAAACCATAAATAGCCAAAGGGTAAAACATGGATGGTTTGTACATCGCCGTGCCATGTGTTTTCGTGCGAGTGCACGACATCAAAGCCTTTGCGTGTTTGCCACCAGGTGTAAATAGCAAATGCAATTTGATTTATCCAACGTGGACGTCGGCAAAAAAGAGGAACTGTATGAAAAACAACTTGAGGGTAATGCGCGCGAATATCTTGTGCAAATATATGGATTTCGTGATCGGCCGCCAAATGATTTACCAAGCTTGCGCAATATCTCTCAGCACCGCCTGCAGATGTTGAAAAAATTCGCGCCAATACCGCGACACGCAAACGTTTTTTTGACTGGGAAATACCTTCGGTCATACGTTGCGGTATCGGTCTTCGTAGGACGACATAATTTTGAATAAAAACTGCGGCAATGAAGTTGAACGCACCACAGGTATTCGTCGTAATTCAAAGAGGTTGTCCGCGTTGTGGACTTTTCCGCGCGCTGTCGTTGTTGCAGCCAAATATCCTGCAGCTTTGACCATATCAACATGTTCTGGCGCATATCGACCATAGGGGTAACAAAATTGTTGGATATTCGTATTCAACAACTGCGAGAGCGTAATGCGGCTATTGAGGATTTCGGATTGGCTATTGGCGCTATTCGAAGTCGTGAGATCGACATGGTGCTGTGTATGCGAGCCTATTTCTTGTCCGCTATCGATCCACTGCTGTAATTGAAAACGGTCCATTAGGGGAGCCGAGGCAATGCCTAGCGCATGATCCCAGCTGTTGGTTTTTCCAAGTAATCCGCTGACGACGTAACAAGTAGATGAGAAATTGAACTTTTTTAAAATCCCTGAAGCATTGTCTAAGTTATTGAGATAGCCATCATCAAAAGTAATCCCAACGACCTTGCCATGTTTTTCGCCTTTTAAATATGGCATCAAGTCCGTCATACTCAGACCTTGGTAGCCGAGTAAAGACAAGGCCTGCATCTGTAAAGCAAAAGCAGAAGGCGAGACATACAAACTTCGCATGGGCGAGCCACGTTTTGGAGCTTGCGCAATTTGGTGGTAGGTGAGTATGGGAATCGGCAACATGCTTAAAGCAACACAATGTCGTATTGTTCTTGGGCCATAGCACCCTCGCTTTTGAGTGAAATAGGCTTGCCAATAAAGTCACTCAAACCAGCGAGATGTTGGCTTTCTTCATCTAGAAAAATATCTATCACCTCTGGCGCTGCAACCACTCGAAATTCTCTTGGGTTAAATTGCCTTGCCTCGCGCAGTATTTCACGCAATATGTCATAGCAAACAGTGCGCGCGGTTTTCACGATTCCCTTGCCTTCACAGACGGCACACGGCTCACACAACATATGCGCCAGGGATTCACGGGTGCGTTTGCGTGTCATCTCGACCAAGCCCAGCGCTGAATAACCACTGACTTGGGTTTTAACGCGGTCCCTTGCGAGTTGCTTACGAAATTCCTCTAACACCGCTGCTTGGTGGTCTTCTCGCGCCATATCTATGAAATCTGCAATCACNNGTTTTGAAAATCGTGTCATCAAAATTTCGCGCGCCTACAAAACCGCCCGTATTCACATCCACCGTGGTTAGGGCTTCCGTTTGGTCCACTATGAGGTAGCCGCCAGACTTCAGCTCAACGCGTCGGCCCAAAGCCTTGGCAATTTCTTCATCAATATTGAAGAGGTCAAATATGGGTCTTTCACCTTTGTAGAGTTGCAATTTGTTGACGGAAGCCGGCATAAATTGAGTGCCAAACGCATGGAGCAAGGCGAATTGCTCACTAGAATCAATGCGAATTGTTTGGGTTTCTTCATTTACCAAGTCACGTAGTACGCGTTGTAACAAATTCAAATCTTGCCGGAGTAACGAAGGAGGCGGCAGTCTGAGTGAAGACTCCTTGATTTGCGCCCACATTTTGCGTAAGTAAAGTATGTCTTCGCTCAGTTCCGCATCAGTGGCATCTTCCCCGTTGGTGCGCAGAATAAAGCCACCGGAATCGCCTTGGGTGGGGTGTTCAGCTGCCAGATTTTGGAGTCTTGTACGCAGATTTTCGCGTTGCTCAAAAGGAATTTTCTGTGACACACCGATATGCTGGTCTTGCGGAAGAAATACCAACAAACGGCCAGCAATGCTAATTTGCGAGGACAAACGCGCCCCCTTGGTACCAATCGGATCTTTGATGACCTGCACCATCAACGATTGGCCCTCAAACACTTGTTTTTCAATTGGCAAGATCGGAGCGGGATGGGATTGGTCAGACTCTATGTGACGCGCTGCTACGCTGCTCATCAAATCAGCTACATGCAAGAAAGCGGCTCTCTCCAAGCCAATATCGATAAACGCAGATTGCATGCCAGGCAGAACACGTACTACCTTACCAATATAGACATTTCCCACCAAACCACGCTCTAAAGTCCGCTCCACGTGTATTTCTTGGAGTGCACCAGTCTCAACAACCGCCACCCGTGTTTCTTGCGGTGACCAATTGATCAGTATGTCTTGTTGCATGGTGAAGATGGTGTGGGTTAGACGGTAAATCCGAATTCTCGCAATAAATGCGCTGTTTCGAACATAGGCAAACCCATGATTCCTGAGTAGTTTCCGCTGATGTGTGAAATAAACGCGGCAGCCTTACCTTGAATCGCGTAAGAACCAGCTTTGCCCATGGGTTCTTGGCTGGCCACGTAGCGATCGATCTCTTGTTTAGACAGCTCTGCAAATCGTACCTGTGAGATGCTCAATGCATGGCATTGTTTGCGTAAGGTGCCGATTGAAATTGCAGTCAGTACGCGGTGGGTTTTTCCACTTAATTTCTGCAACATTTCTTTGGCATGCGCTGTATTGTCGGGCTTTCCAAATAGGGTGTCCCCCAAAGCGACCGTGGTGTCTGAACACAAAACCGGTGCTAACGGTAAACCTCTGCTTTTCAATCGTTGTAGTGCTGCTTCGAGTTTTAAAGTTGTGACTCGTTG
>DDYJ01000171.1:13108-13906 GCA_002347905.1 Comamonadaceae bacterium UBA2237
CAGCATCGGGTAATAGCAATTCAAATTTCACCCCCAACTGCTCAAGCAATTGCTTACGGCGCGGGCTTTGTGAGGCTAAATAAATAAAACGGTAACTGGGCATGGCGTTTTATTCACGGTGGTAAGGATGGTTGGTATGCATAGACCAAGCACGGTACAACTGCTCGACTAACAGAACACGTACCATCGCGTGCGGCAAAGTCAGGTCTGACAAGCGCAAACGCTCATGCGCAGCTTGTTTGAAAGCGGGATCTAGTCCATCAGGCCCACCAATCACGAATGCCACATCATGGGCATCCAATTGCCATTGGGCGAGTTTGCTGGCCAATACTGCAGTGGTCACGGAAGTTCCGCGTTCATCCAACGCCACTATGCGAGCGCCTTTCGGAATAGCGACTTGTATGCGCTCTTTTTCCGCCGCGTAAATAGTCTCTATGGTTTTGCTGGCACGCGGTTCAGTTTTAACGGCTTTGAGTTCAACCCGCATCTCTGCAGGAAAACGCTTGGCGTAATCGTCCCAAGCGCTTTGGGCCCAAGCTGGAACGCGCTGGCCCACTGCAACAACCCATAGCTTCATTTCTGACGGGAGACGGTCTTTTTGGCAACAGGGCTATTGGTTTTTGCCGCGGGCTTTGTTGATTTAGCGGTTTTCTTGGCAGCTGCCTTGGGCGATTTGCTTGGAGCTTTCACGGCAACAGCCTTAGGCGTGGCAGGTTTGGCCGCACCCAATTTAGACCGAACAGGTTTTTCGCCCCAAATTTCTTCTAAGTTGTAGTACTGGCGAATAGAAGGCTGCAT
>DDYJ01000171.1:13920-22584 GCA_002347905.1 Comamonadaceae bacterium UBA2237
TCGCGCACTTTGTCACGAACGCTGGCAGCCAGAGCTTTGGTTTGGCGATTAGAAGTACCGCTAGCAATGATGATCCGCTCGAAAAGCGAGGAGATGTGCTCTGTATCAAACACTACAAGGTCTTGGGCTTTGACATCTTCCAAAGAATCTACGACCGCACGTTGTAGTTTCTGGACATCTTTTTTGGCTGCTGTTTCGTTCATCGGTCGTTTTTATAAAGGCTGTGTTGTTGGATGTATTCGCATACACCCTTGGGCAATTCACTAGGAAATGTGTCAGATTGCGTAAGTTGCAATCGAATATCTGTCGCGCTTACCGCTAGGTTGGGCATTTCCAATCGGATAGCACCATGAGGTAGGCCATTGTGCCACTGCGCGTGGTCGACAGCATGGACAGCAGTTTTATCTTCGGGCCGAAAGGCAACGACCAAGGTGACGCGATTCAAGATGTCTTTCCAACGATGCCAGGTTGTAAAGTTTTTTGCTTGATCGCCACCAACACATAAAAAGAGTTTCGCTTGAGGGAATTCTTGGGCAATTTCCTCTAAGGTTTCGAAGGTGTAGGTTGGGCCGTGGCGATCAATCTCTCGTGAATCCACGGCGGCTTTAGGCATGTCAGCAAAAGCTAAACGGGTCATGGCCAATCGGTGCGGCGCCAAAGTGAGGTGTCTAGTTTTGTGCCAAGCATCGCCAGTTGGAATTACCAGTAATCGGTCTAATTGCAATTGCTCTATGGCACAAGATGCCAAGCTAATGTGTGCCTTATGGGGTGGATCAAAAGACCCACCAAATATGCCTAAACGCCCAATTGCACTTTGTTCATTCATGGTGTGTGCGATGGACCAAGCGTAGAGGTGGATTTGATGGGTTGGATGGGCGCTGCTTGGTTGATATGAAACCCTTTCACACCTTCGAACGCTTTTGCGAGTTCAGCGTAATCCGCCATTTCATTTCCAGTCAAACGCAGGCAACGCGAAAAATCCACTGTTTTTAGACCGTAATCTATTCGGACTGCGCACAAGGGGACTTCGGCTTGAAGTGCGACTTGGTAGAAACCACTGCGCCAGCCTTGGGTGAATTTACGCGTACCTTCAGGTGAAAGTGCCAGCCAAAGGTAAGACCCCTGCTGTTTTGCTTTAGCAAAGAGTGCCAACATATCACCGACAACTCCATGCTGAGAAGATCTGTCTATAGGAATGCCGCCCAAGCTTCTCAGCCAGGGGCTAAATAAAGGGTAATTGAACAAACTTTTTTTAGCCAGAAACTGAACTTGCAAGCCAGTGGCCCACTTCACCATGACCATCACGATGAAGTCCCAATTGCTGGTGTGTGGGTAGCCGATGATGACGCCCTGCTGGCTAGGCAAACCTAAAAAAACGTATTGCCAACCAAATAACTGCAATACATTGCGTGCAAAAGCACTTCCCTGCGATTGGACGGGAAATTTATCGCTGGATGGCACGGTAACCAATGTCACGCCTAAATTGCATGCCATCAAATTGGATGTGGTTGAGGGCGTCATATGCCTTTTGCTGGGCTAACTTCAAAGTGCCACCTAAGGCGCTCACACACAAAACACGACCACCCGATGTCACTACTTGGCTACCATCTAATTTGGTTGCAGCATGAAACACCATGGTGTCTTCACCATCTGCAGGCAAACCCGAAATCACGTCACCAGAACGTGAGGATGCGGGATAGCCATGCGAAGCCATCACCACACCGACTGCACTTTGCCTGTCCCATTGCAGTTCGATGTCTTGTAGTGCTGTCGTAGCTTGGGTTTCGGTTGCGGCCATTAAGACGTTTACCAAATCAGACTTCAAACGCATCATGATGGGCTGGGTCTCGGGGTCACCCATTCGGCAATTGAACTCTAGTGTTGTGACATGCCCTGCTTTATCGATCATCAAGCCAGCGTACAAAAAGCCTGTGAAAGGAATACCGTCTTGCTCCATGCCCTTGATCGTTGGCATGATGATCTCGCGCATCACGCGCGAGTGGACTTGTGGTGTCACAACCGGTGCTGGTGAATAGGCGCCCATTCCGCCCGTGTTGGGGCCCATGTCTGCATCTTGTAATCTTTTGTGGTCTTGGCTTGTTGCCAGAGGCAAAACCGTTTTGCCATCGCACATCACGATAAAGCTGGCCTCTTCGCCGTCGAGAAACTCTTCAATCACCACGCGCGCACCGCCTGCGTTGTGGCTAACGCCTAATTTGTTGTCTAACAACATGAAGTCAACTGCTTCGTGTGCTTCTTGCAGCGTCATCGCTACTACTACACCTTTGCCTGCAGCCAGACCATCGGCCTTGACAACGATGGGTGCGCCCTTGTCATCGATATATTGGTGTGCTGCGTCGGCATTCGTGAAGGTTTCGAACTCGGCGGTAGGTATGCCATGGCGTTGCATAAAGGCTTTGCTGAAAGCCTTGGAACTTTCTAGCTGGGCTGCCGCTTGGGTTGGGCCAAAAATCCGCAAACCTTTGTCGCGAAAAACATCAACCACGCCAGCAGCCAACGGAGCTTCTGGGCCGACCACGGTGAGGCCGATATTTTTTTCAATGGCAAAGGCACAAAGTTGGTGAATGTCCGTGATGGGTACATTTTGCAAACGCTTGTCTCGTGCTGTTCCCGCATTGCCAGGCGCCACATAAATAGCTTGCACTTTGTGCGAATGGGCTAACTTCCAAGCCAAGGCATGTTCGCGACCACCGCCGCCTATCACCAGAATATTCATAGCGCAGCGTTATGGTAGATCTCTTGCACGTCGTCTAAGTCTTCCAAGACATCTAAGATTTTTTGCATTTTGACGGCGTCATCGCCTTCGACCTCGATGGTGTTCTCAGGGCGAAAAGTGACCTCAGCGAGTTCCGCGGTCAGTCCAGCGTTTGTCAGCGCATTTTTTACTTGTTCGAATGCCGCTGGCGGGGTGAGGACTTCGATTGCACCGTCATCACCCGTGATGACGTCGTCTGCGCCGTTATCCAACGCCACTTCCATGATCTTGTCTTCGTCACTGCCAGGCGCGAATATCAATTGGCCACAGTGTTTGAATTGGAAAGACACGCTGCCCTCGGTGCCCATATTTCCGCCGTGCTTACTCAATGCATGGCGCACTTCAGCCACGGTACGCACCTTGTTATCAGTCATGGTGTCGACCATGATGGCAACCCCACCGATACCATAGCCTTCGTAGCGAATTTCTTCGTAATTCACACCTTCAAGGTTGCCCGTGGCCTTATCTATATTGCGCTTGATGTTGTCTGCAGGCATATTGGCAGCCTTGGCTTTTTCAACCGCTAGACGTAGACGAGGGTTGGTGTCAAGATCGGCGCCGCCCAAGCGAGCTGCGACCATGATTTCTCGAATCAAGCGCGTCCAAATGCGTCCTCTTTTTTCGTCTTGACGCCCTTTGCGGTGCTGGATGTTCGCCCATTTGCTGTGGCCTGCCACGTAAATTCCTTAGTTAGCTGGCCGCGGTTTCTTCCGAAGAATTGGGCTCTGATTTAGTGGTTTTATCTTTTTTCGGCAGCGGTTGGATGTCTAACAAGACCTCATCTTTGTCGTCGATGTCAACAGACAGGCGTCCACCTTCGGTCAAACGTCCAAACAGCAATTCGTCGGCCAAGGCTTTGCGAATAGTGTCTTGAATAAGGCGTTGCATCGGACGCGCACCCATGAGTGGGTCAAAACCTTTCTTCGCCAAATGCTTGCGCAAAGCGTCGCTGAAGGTGACGTCGACCTTCTTCTCTGCCAACTGGGTTTCCAGTTGCAGCAAGAATTTATCAACGACCCGCATGATGATGAGTTCATCCAAAGCTTGGAAGCCAACGATCGCATCTAAGCGGTTGCGGAACTCTGGCGTGAACAAGCGTTTGATATCGGCCATTTCGTCGCCCGCTTGGCGAGGATTGGTAAAGCCGATGGTAGCTTTGTTCATGGTCTCGGCGCCCGCATTGGTTGTCATGATGATGATCACGTTGCGGAAATCGGCCTTGCGACCGTTGTTGTCGGTCAGGGTGCCGTGGTCCATCACTTGCAACAAGACGTTGAAAATGTCGGGATGGGCTTTTTCGATCTCGTCTAACAACAGAACGCAATGCGGTTTCTTGGTAACCGCTTCGGTTAACAAACCACCTTGGTCAAAGCCTACGTATCCGGGAGGCGCCCCAATCAAGCGACTCACAGCATGGCGTTCCATGTATTCGGACATGTCAAAGCGAATCAAATCGATGCCCATGATGTAGGCCAATTGCTTGGCCGCCTCGGTTTTGCCAACGCCAGTAGGACCGCTGAACAAGAAAGCACCGATCGGTTTATCGTTTTTACCCAAGCCAGAACGCGCCATCTTGACGGCAGATGCCAAGACTTCCAAGGCTTTGTCTTGCCCGAACACCACGCTCTTGAGGTCGCGCTCCAAGGTTTGAAGCTTGCCGCGGTCATCATTGGACACATTGGCTGGCGGAATACGCGCGATCTTGGCGACGATGTCTTCGATCTCCACCTTGCTGATGGTTTTCTTACGCTTAGATGCTGGCAAGATGCGTTGCGCAGCGCCAGCTTCGTCAATCACATCGATCGCCTTGTCAGGCAAGTGGCGGTCGTTGATGTACTTGGCACTGAGTTCCGCCGCGGCTTGCAAGGCTGTCACCGCGTATTTAACGTTGTGGTGCTCTTCAAAGCGTGACTTGAGGCCTTTAAGGATGTCCACGGTTTGTTCTATGCTTGGTTCGACCACGTCGACTTTTTGGAAGCGACGAGACAGCGCTGCGTCTTTCTCAAAAATTCCACGGTATTCAGTAAAGGTGGTTGCGCCAATGCACTTCAACTGGCCGCTAGAGAGTGCGGGCTTGAGTAAGTTAGAGGCGTCCAATGTCCCGCCCGATGCTGCGCCAGCACCAATCAAGGTGTGGATTTCATCAATGAACAAAATGGCATTCGGTTTGCCTTGCAAGGACTTGATCACGCCTTTGAGCCGTTGCTCGAAATCACCGCGGTACTTAGTGCCCGCCAGCAATGCGCCCATATCAAGGGAGTAGACCACCGCTTCAGCCAAGATTTCCGGAACATCTTTTTGGGTGATGCGCCAAGCCAAACCTTCAGCGATGGCGGTTTTACCTACGCCAGCTTCTCCGACCAAAAGCGGGTTGTTTTTGCGTCTGCGGCACAAGATTTGGATGGTGCGCTCGACCTCGTATTCACGGCCGATTAGGGGGTCAATCTTGCCGTCTTTAGCGAGTTGGTTAAGGTTTTGGGTGAATTGCTCGAGCGGCGACGCTTTTTCACTTTTTTCACTGGCAGCGCCCTCTTCTTGCTCGCCTTGGTTGGTCTCAGGGCCTTTAGTGGCTTCTGGAGGATCGCTCTTTTTGATGCCGTGGGCGATGAAATTGACTACATCTAAACGGGTCACGCCTTGCTGGTGCAAATAGTAAACCGCATGAGAGTCTTTCTCTCCAAAAATGGCGACCAGCACATTGGCGCCCGTCACTTCTTTTTTACCATTACCGGTTGACTGCACATGCATGATGGCGCGTTGGATGACACGTTGGAAACCAAGTGTGGGCTGGGTATCAACTTCTTCGGTACCCGCAACTTGCGGGGTGTTGTCTTTGATGAAATTGGCCAAAGACTTGCGCAAATCGTCGATGTTGGCGGAGCATGCGCGCAGCACTTCGGCGGCGCTGGGGTTGTCTAACAACGCGAGCAGCAAATGCTCGACGGTGATGAATTCGTGTCTTTGTTGACGGGCCTCTACAAAGGCCATGTGCAAGCTGACTTCAAGTTCTTGGGCGATCATGTGTATTCCTTCGTGCTTGCAATGGTGGTTTAACTGTATATGGAAATGGAATGGCTTTATTCAATGGGCTCGGCGACACATTGGAGCGGGTGCCCCGACTTTCGGGCGGCTTCTAGCACCTGATCGACCTTGGTGGTGGCGACGTCTTTGCTGTAAACGCCGCACACGCCTTTGCCATCCAAATGGATTTTGAGCATGATTTGGGTGGCGCTTTCGCGGTCTTTGCTGAAAAACTCCTGCAAGACCATCACCACGAACTCCATCGGGGTGAAGTCGTCGTTGAGCATCAGCACTTGGAACATCTGCGGCGGTTTTGTCCGCTGGGTGCGTCTTTCAAGTACGACTGAATTGCCGTCATCTCGGTCAGGAAGTTGAACTTTTGGGGTCGGAATCTTGGTTGCCATTCGTTCATTCTATCGGGGGAAAACGCGAAAAAACCCCTATGGCTTAGGGTTTTGCCTTTCTTGTCGCCGAGTTAAATGGGGCAATCCTATGGTTTGCTTTACAGTGAGGCCATGAAACGCCTTTTTTCGACTGCTATTTTCCTATTTTGGTGCGCGCTTTCGGTTGCCCAAGACCAGCCGCAGACCCAGTTACCCCGTATCAAACTGCAATTGGGCATGTACCAAATCGACACCCAAGTCGCGCAAACCCCAGAGCAACGCAGCATTGGACTCATGTTTCGCAGCGAGATGCCTGCGCACGAAGGCATGTTGTTTGTATTCGAGCAACCCAGCACCCAGTGTTTTTGGATGAAAAACACCATACTGCCACTCACCGCCGCGTTTGTGGCGGATGACGGAACCATCGTCAATCTGGCAGATATGAAGCCTCAGTCTACGGATTCCCATTGCTCTGTAAAACCCGTACGTTTTGTTCTAGAAATGCACCAAGGGTGGTTCGCTAAAAAGGGGTTTAAAGCGGGAAATAAGCTGGTTGGCGTGCCTTTTAAACCCTAGGAACGGCTGGTAACAAGTCGTTTTTAAAGCGCTCAGTTAGAATTATTTGACTCATTTAAATAAGGAAATGACATGATAGGCAACATTTTGAAATCTTTGCTCTATACAGTGATAGCGGGTTTTGTCCTGCTCATCATCATTGTGTTGCTGGCTGGCCAGCCAACTGTATACGACCATGCATGGGGTGCATTTGTTATGCGCTGGTTGCACGTGGTCTCTGGCGTGATGTGGATTGGTTTACTTTGGTATTTCAATTTTGTGCAAATCCCTTCCATGCCAAAAATTCCTGATGAGCAAAAGCCTGCCATTGGCAAAGTGATTGCCCCTGCCGCCTTATTTTGGTTCCGTTATGCGGCCTTGGCGACAGTTGCCACCGGCGCATTGGTTGCCTGGATGAATGGCTACATTGCCCAAGCGCTCACCCTCACCGCTCCGTTCTTAGCAATCGGTATTGGTATGTGGATCGCCTTGGTGATGGCTTTCAATGTTTGGTTCATCATTTGGCCAAACCAACAAAAAGCCCTTGGAATGGTAGAAGTTACGCCAGAAGCCAAAGCTGCTGCTGCCAAACTCGCTATGCAAACATCACGCATCAACACCATGCTTTCTATCCCCATGCTCTTCATGATGGTGGCTCAGCAAAACGGTGGGCTTTGATAAAAAACTAAGTTTGCCCATTTGAGGGCGGTTTAACTAAAAGCACTGGTAATAATTCCAGTGCTTTTTTTATTGCCTAGTGCGTGTGACAGACAAGTCAACGACACCATCCGCAAGCGTTGCCTGAACCAGTTCGCCGATTTTTGCCTGGCTGACAGAACTTATGGACACGCCGTGTTCATCGCTTAACCAGGCAAACCCACGCTGCAAGACTAACTTGGGGTCTAACAAGCCCAAGCGCAGTTGCGCACGGTGAATGCGTTGCTGGGTGTTTTGTATGGTTTGCCCTACGGCGCGCTCAAGTTGGTTTTTTTTATTCAGTAAGTCATGCTGGCAAGTTTGGGTAAACGAACCCATACGTTGGTGCAACGACTGTTCAAGGCGGGTTATTCGTAAGACATGCTGAGAGATGGCTTGAGATGGTCTACCAATACGTGACTGGGCAAGGTCTAAGCCTTGTGAACTCTTGTCGATCTGGCGATGCGTCAGGTTTTGCATGAGTTCTTGCAGCGCCATCACCTGTTGAATCAAGTCAGCTTGCGACACAGCGCAAAGCTCCGCGGCCGCGGTTGGCGTAGGTGCCCGAAGATCTGCACAGAAGTCGGCAATAGTGAAGTCGGTTTCATGTCCGACCCCGCTGATCACGGGTACTGGACAGGCCACAATGGCGCGGGCGAGTTGTTCATCGTTAAAGGCCCACAGGTCTTCAATCGAGCCACCCCCTCGAACTAACAAAATCACATCGATTTCGGGCTGACCCCCCAAAGCTTGTAACGCTAGTAAGAGAGAAGCTGGCGCATCCGCACCTTGAACCAAAGCGGGCGATAAAACCACTGGAATATGGGGCACACGTCGTTGCAGAGCAGTCGCCACGTCATGCAAAGCGGCAGCACCTAGGGATGTCACCACGCCTATGGCCCTGGGTCGCTCTTGAATCGGGCGCTTTCTTTCGGTGTCGAAAAGCCCCTCGGCTTCAAGTTGGGCCTTTAATTTGAGAAATTGTTCAAACCAAGAACCTTGCCCCGTGGTGCGCATACTCTCCACCACCAATTGCAATTCGCCTCTTGGTTCATAGACGCCCAAACGACCAAAAACTTCAACGGTTTGGCCGTCTTTAGGTGCAAAACCCAGCATTTGGGCTGAGCGCTTAAACATCGCACAGCGCAACTGCCCCTGCGGGTCTTTCAAAGTGAAATAGCAATGTCCACTGCTAGCCCGTGTGAAACCCGAAATCTCGCCACGAACCGCCAC
>DDYJ01000171.1:22674-35903 GCA_002347905.1 Comamonadaceae bacterium UBA2237
GAATTCATTGTGGGACATAATTAAAACAACGCGATTTTCTTGGAGTTTTGCATTGCTAGCGATCATACAAGCGGCTGGTTGGCCGATATGGCCCTTACTGGCCTGTTCAGTTGTGGCTTTGGCTCTGGTCATCGAACGTTTTTTTAGCTTACGCAGACCATTGATCGCTCCAGAGGGCCTGCTTGAGCAAGCCATCACCGCCTCACAAAAATCACTACCCAGCGCCGACGTCACCGCCCAATTACGCGAGCACTCTGCCCTTGGCAAAGTGTTGGCAAGCGGGTGGCAAACCCTGTTTGCTCACCCTACTATCAGTGACGCAGATTTACGTTCCAGCATGGAAATTGCGGGTCGTGAAGTCGCCCACTCCCTTGAAAAGCATTTGGTGACGCTAGGCACAATTGCATCAGCTGCGCCCTTGCTTGGCTTGCTAGGGACTGTTATCGGCATGATTGATATCTTTGGTTCACAAGCACCTGGCACCACCAATCCAGCGCAACTCGCGCAGGGAATTTCTATGGCGCTCTACAACACGGCTTTTGGATTGATTGTGGCGATTCCTGCTTTGATGTTTTGGCGTTATTTCAAAGGCTTGGTCGAAGGCTATTTACTGGAGCTAGAAACCACCTCCGAGCAGTTTCTGCGGCACTTGATGGTGTTGCGTGGATCTATGAAGCGATAGGGTGACGGAATGAAATTTCGTCGCTCCAACGCAACCGAGCCAGAAATCAACCTGATTCCTTTCATTGATGTGTTGTTGGTGGTCCTCATCTTTTTGATGCTCTCCACTACCTACAGCAAATTCACCGAGATGGAACTCAATTTGCCTGTAGCCAATGCCGCACCGCAAAAAGAGCGTCCCCGCGAAATCGTGGTGTCGGTCAGTGCCGATGGCCAATTTAGCGTGAACCATGTGGCCGTCAGCGGACGGGATGTGCAAAGCATCAGCAGTGCCTTGGCAAAGGCCGCGCAGAACGTGAACGATCCCATGGTGGTGGTAAGCGCGGACGCGCAATCCACCCACCAATCGGTGATGATGGTGATGGAAGCCGCTCGGCGCAACCAACTCAACCAGTTGACCTTCGCCGCCCAAGCCCCAACTGGCGCTTCGAAATAAAGTTGCCCTGAAACTAGACTTCATGCCAGACATTCGCCTTGCTCTGCAACAAGCATGGCTCACCAAGGGGCTTTTAGCCTACCTTCTATGGCCGGTGAGCCTTGCATATGGATGGCTGGTTTGGCTTAGAAAACTGCTCTACCGAATCGGCGTTTTCCAATCCAGACGATTACCTGTTCCCGTCATCGTCGTTGGAAATGTTTTTGTGGGAGGGGTCGGTAAAACCCCTTTGGTGATTGCTTTGGTAAAGCAATTGGCAGCGCAAGGGTTCAAGGTCGGTGTTTTGTCCCGCGGATTCGGTCGTTCCAGTGAGGGAAATCAGTCTGTTACGCCGCAGAGCGTGGCTTTGGAAGTAGGTGACGAACCATTACTGATCGCACGGGCAAGCCAAGTTCCCGTGTTCGTAGGCAAAGACAGATTTCAAGCGGGTCTCGATTTGCTGGCGCAACACCCGCAAACAGAGGTGATCGTCTGCGACGACGGATTGCAACACTTAGCGTTGGCACATGATGTGGCACTTTGTGTTTTCGACGAGCGTGGATTGGGTAATGGTTGGGTTCTCCCGGCGGGGCCTTTGCGCGAACCTTGGCCTTTGGACGCTTCTAGCCATTCATTAATAACTCTGTCTACCTCTAGCCAAGCTCCCCAACATCCAAAAACAGACTTTTGGGTGCCACGTGTTTTAGGCAAATGGGCGCAACAAGCCGACGGCACAAGCCAAGCACTTTCTGAATTTCGTGGCCAAAATGTGCAAGCTTTAGCTGGAATTGGAAAGCCGCAGGCCTTTTTCGATATGTTGGCAGACCTCGGGATTTCGCTCACCAAAACGCACGTATTGGCAGACCACGATGACCTGAGCACAGTCAATATAGACCCCGAGATGGGGGTTGTTTTATGCACCGAAAAAGACGCCGTCAAACTCTGGAGCAACCTGCCAACAGCTTGGGCTGTTCCACTGGTAACGGAAATTCCTCCCAACCTGCTTGCGCGCATCATGGCAGCCATTCAGCCAAAGCTATCATCTGCTCATGGACACCAAATTACTTGAACTGCTGGTCTGCCCGGTCACCAAAGGCCCGCTGGACTACAAACGCGAATCCCAAGAGCTGATTTCGCGTAGCGCACGATTGGCCTATCCCATTCGCGATGGCATTCCCGTTTTGCTTGAAAACGAAGCGCGTACTTTGACAGACCAAGAGCTGGAAGCTTCTTGATTTTTTTGTAAGCCTCTCCCATGACTTTCACCGTCTTGATTCCAGCGCGGATGGCATCCTCACGGCTTCCTGACAAGCCATTGGCCGATTTGGCTGGTATCCCCATGGTCGTTCGCGTTGCGCAACGCGCCCAGGCGTCGTCTGCTAGCCGTGTGGTTGTAGCGACGGACGACGAACGCGTGATGTCGGTCTGTCAAACACATAACGTAGAAACTGTTTTGACACGTTCGGACCATCTCAGCGGTAGCGATCGTTTGGCCGAAGCCTGCGAGATTTTGAAACTCAAAGAACAAGAAATCGTCGTCAATGTGCAAGGTGATGAGCCTTTGATAGCTCCTGAGTCTATCGACGCCGTGGCGCAATTGCTTGCCAAGCGAGAAGACTGCAGCATGAGCACTTTGGCCCATGCGATAGACAACGTCGAAGAGTTTTCCAGTTCACATGTGGTCAAGGTCGTGCTCGATGCACGCGACACAGCCCTGTATTTCAGTCGAGCGCCTATCGCTTGGTGGCGTGACGGATTCAGCCATGGAATAAAAGAATTACCCAACCCGGCACCCCTTCGCCACGTGGGTTTGTATGCCTACCGCGTTCAGTTCTTGCGCGTTTTCCCCCAACTCCAACCTGCCCCCATAGAAATGCTCGAGTCCCTTGAGCAGTTACGAGCGCTTTGGCACGGCCACCGCATCGCAGTGCATATCTCTGCCCATGCCCCTGGACCTGGAATCGATACACCCGAGGATTTAGTCCGCGTCAGACGCTTTTTCGAGGGCAAACCGTAAGACTTTGTAGGGCCTTAGCGTGCTATTCTCGGAAAATAGATAAAAAAATAATTTGATCCGAGGAAAAAAGCATGAGACTAATCCTGTTAGGCGCACCAGGCGCTGGCAAAGGCACGCAAGCCACGTTCATTTGCCAAAAATACGGTATTCCCCAGATTTCTACGGGTGACATGCTTCGTGCGGCGGTGAAAACAGGTTCTCCTATGGGGCTGGCCGCAAAAAAAGTCATGGATTCCGGCGGATTGGTCAGTGATGACATCATCATTGGTTTGGTCAAAGAACGTATTGCCCAAGATGATTGCGCCAAGGGATTTCTCTTTGACGGATTTCCTAGAACTATTCCTCAAGCAGACGCGATGAAAAATTCTGGTGTTGTGCTTGACTACGTTTTGGAAATAGACGTTCCGTTTGACGCCATCATCGACCGCATGAGCGGTCGCCGTGTTCACGTTGCCAGCGGTCGCACTTACCACATCACTTTCAATCCGCCCAAAACTGCGGGTGTCGATGACGTCAGCGGTGAGCCTCTGATCCAGCGCGATGACGACAAAGAAGAGACAGTCAAAAAGCGCCTAGATGTTTACAGTGCCCAAACCCGACCCTTGGTCGACTACTACTCAGGCTGGGCAGCCAAAGACCCGTCATCAGCGCCGAAATACCGTCGCATCAGTGGTACCGGATCGGTGGAGGAAATCAAAACCCGCGCATTCGAGGCTTTGTCGAAATAAAGGCTGTGTCTTGAAACCTGCCTAGGTCAGATGACTAGGCAGCGTGCGCTATCAGAGCAAGAATCATGGCCACACGCCCTTGTACGGGGCTTAAGTTGTGCAATGAAGGAATGCTTGGGTGTTTATCCGGATCCGAGACCCCATAAGCGCAGCGGGAGGTTCTTGCTACCCAAAGGCCCAGTTTTTGAGCTTCCTCTAGGGCTTTTAGAAGATCTTGGCTGATTGTTCCGCTTCCTGTTCCAGCAATGACCAGCCCTTGTGTCATGGAAGTCTGTTTGCTTTCCATATTTGCCTCAGACATTGCACTCTTTTTGGCATCGAGCAAAGTTTTCACTAACTGCCCATCCGCACCTGAGTGGTTGTAAATTAGCTCGACCCTTGGGTAATGTTTTGTCAGTAACACTTGCGCAACGGACGGCATGGGCCAATCTAATTTTGATTCGTAGGTGTCATTTTGCAGAGATGCCTCTTGACGCGAAGCAAACGCATGGGATCGATCACTGAAAATTTTCTGAACTCCCACAGCGTCATGCACCTCGCCAGCGCAGACTAGGTGTACACCGTTTTCTTGCGTTTTCAAGACCCAATCTAGTGCATCTTGCAGGTTTTGCGGGCCATCACTCTGCGGCACGTTGGCAGGAAACATCGCACAGGTCATCGCGATGGGCTTGGAGGACTGCAAAACCGTCTGTAGGAAAAATGCTGTTTCTTCCAAAGTGTCGGTGCCATGGGTCACGATCAGACCAGTAACTTCATTTTGATTCAACCAAAAGTGACAACGCTCCAGCAATGCCTGCCAATGGCGAAATTGCATGTCTTTGCTGTCAATATTGCAGACTTGTTCTTGAACCAGTTGAACGCCTCTCGTATCTAAGCTTTTGGTTAGCTGGTTCACGCTAAGTTGTCCAGAAGCGTATTGATGGGGCTTGGAAATATTCCCAGCAACTCCCGCAATCGTGCCACCTGTGGCCAAAATAACAACTTTTTTGTCTTTTTTTACCTGCATCTCTTGCCAAACTCAAATAACTGGTTAAAAATACAGTTACTGGATGCCTAAACAGGCATTGCAACCAAACCTCATTGTGCATGGAGAAGTAACGATGTCTGATTTACCNNCTCGGCTTCAAATCTGCCAATGCAGCGGAAGAACACCTCCAAGCCCTGGCCCGTAAGGGTGCCATCGAACTAGTAAGTGGCACTTCACGCGGTATTCGTCTCAAGTCTTTCAACCGAACACAGCAGTCAACCAGTTTTACAGAACAGTGGTCCGAAAAAATGAGCAAGTTCCAGCAAAGCATGCTTTTACCCTTGATTGGCCGAGTCGCCGCTGGCTCCCCCATCTTGGCGCAAGAACACGTCGATCAGAGTTACGTCATTCAAAGCAGCCTGTTTGACCGCAAGGCCGACTACCTCTTGCGTGTGCGCGGCATGTCCATGCGAGACGCCGGAATCATGGATGGCGACTTGCTTGCCGTTCAATCCACACGCGAGGCCAAAAACGGCCAAATCGTAGTGGCCCGTTTGGGAGACGACGTCACTGTCAAAAGGTTTGAACGCAAATCCGACCGCATAGAGCTACATGCGGAAAACCCAGACTTCAAAACCATCATCGTGCAAAACGACGAGCCATTCGAAATCGAAGGCTTGGCCGTTGGTCTTATTCGTAACAATTTCCTGATGTAAAGAGAGCACCCTATGAACATTGCTTTGTTTAGCGCTTACCGCTTACTTAACCCCCTCAACTCTGCTGTCCACAGTTTTATGCCTGCCCAAGCCATGCAAAGTGTCCCCGCACTTACAACACCTATTCCCCTTCGCGTTGCCCGCGTGATGGAAGCCCAGCAAAACAGGCAAAACGCTGGCCGTATGGTGATCTCTGGCCGCATGGCCGATGTCTGCGCCGAACTAGACCGCTTGGCTGAAATCGAAAACAGGCACTAAGACCTTGCCCCAAGTGGCAAGGCACAATGAGGGGATGAACATAGTCATCCTTGACGATTACCAAGACGTCGTCCGAAAACTTAGTTGCGCCAACAAGTTAGAAGCCTATCCTGCCAAGGTTTACACCAACACCATCAAAGGGGTTGGTCAGTTATCAGTCCGACTCAAAGACGCTGAAATCTTGGTGCTTATCCGTGAACGCACGCATATCTCGCGCCAACTGATCGAGAAACTTCCCAAGCTCAAAATGATCTCGCAGACAGGCAAGATCGGAAGCCACGTAGATGTAACCGCCTGTTCGGAACGCGGCATTGTGGTGGCAGAGGGCGCTGGCTCTCCTGTTGCGCCTGCTGAGATGACATGGGCCTTGATCATGGCTGCCATGCGCCGTTTACCCCAGTACATCAACAACTTGAAGCATGGCGCCTGGCAACAATCTGGCTTGAAATCGAGCGCCATGCCCACCAACTTTGCCTTGGGCCAAGTCTTGAAAGGCAAAACCTTAGGCATTTGGGGTTACGGAAAAATTGGCCAACTCTTAGCCAGTTACGGTAAAGCATTTGGGATGCGGGTTTTGCTTTGGGGCAGTGAAGCTTCGCGCGCTTTAGCAGTCGAACACGGATTTGAAGCGGCGGAAAGCAGAGAAGCTTTTTTTCACCAGTCCGACATCGTGACATTGCACCTTCGTTTGAACGATGCCACTCGGGGCATCGTCACCTTGGAAGACCTGCAGTTCATGAAAACCACCTCCCTGCTTGTCAACACATCGCGCGCTGAATTGATCGCACCTGACGCATTAATTTCAGGCCTCAACCGCGGGCGCCCTGGCATGGCTGCGATCGATGTCTTTGAAAGCGAACCCATACTGCAAGGCCATGCTCTTTTGCGATTAGAAAACTGTATCTGCACGCCTCACATCGGCTATGTAGAACAAGAAAGCTATGAGTTGTACTTTGGCACCGCGTTTGACAACGTGGTGAACTTCATCAAGGGCACCCCTACAAATATCGTCAATCCTGGCGCATTGCAAGTCCGCAGATAACAATAGATGCCCCGTCTCTCGCCTGCGCTGTTGTGGTGTCTGCTGTTTGGTAACGCCGTCATTGGTTTTGGCGTGCTGATGGTCCCAGGCTCGCTCAACGACATCAGCCACAACCTTAACGTCAGTATTTCAACAGCTGGCGGCTTGATAACCGCCGGCTCTATTCTGATGTGCTTAAGCGCACCAGTTTTTGCCTCTGTACTGGGCACCTATGACAGACGCAAGTTACTAGCACTAGTCATGCTTTGGTATGGGTTGATGCATGCTGTGTGCTTGGTCATACCCGATTTCGAGCATATTTTGTGGTTTCGAGTCATTGCCATGGTGGCACCCGCCATCTTCACGCCCCAAGCGGCTGCTTGCATTGGCCAATTAGCCGACCCGCAAGCGCGGGGCCGTGCCATCACTTTTATCTTTTTAGGTTGGTCTATTTCTTCCGTGGTCGGCATGCCCATCGCTGCTTGGCTCAGTGAAGTCTATGGTTGGCGCAGCGTATTTGGATTGTTATCGGTTTTGTCTGTGATCAGTGCGGCTTGGGTGTGGGGGGTTCTTCCAAGCAAAATAGCGCCTCCCGTCATGACCATGTCCGCTTGGCGAGAAACATTCAGCACCAAACCAGTGGTACTCACGTTGCTAGTCACCGTCATCAGTGCAAGCGGCCAATTTTTTCTAACGGCCTACTTTGCGCCCTATTTCAAACTCACGCTGTTAACCTCGCCTGAGCAACTGGGTTTGTTACTGGGTTGGTTTGGTGCCTGCGGGTTATTTGGAAATGTGATGTTGTCTCGCCATGTGGACCGATTTGGCGCAGACAAAGCGGTCACCTTTAGCTTGTTGCTCATCTCCATCAGCATGGTAGGGTGGTCTCTGGCCAGTAATTTTTACTTGGCGTTTTTAGTACTGACCCCTTGGGGATTAGGCATGTTTGCCAGTAACTCTGCGCAACAAGCACGGTTGATCCACATTGAACCCAAGCTCTCCGCAGGCTCCGTCGCACTCAACACCTCTTCCATGTATTTGGGTCAAGCCGTAGGCTCTGCCGGTGGTGGCTGGTTGATCGCCCAAGGACATATGGACCAATTGCATTGGTTTGCCTTTGGCGGTGTTGTATTGGCGATTGCCACCAGCCTTTTGGCGGGGCGTGCTACCCGTCGATTTAAAAAATTTCAATAAGACAGAAACAGGCTAAATCTAAAGAAATCAGCCAAAAACTGCTCAGCGATAATTGCTTTATGGATCCTATTTTTAAAACTGTTGGCGTTGTGGGCACTGGCGCCATGGGTCAAGGAATCGCCCAAATCGCAGCCCAAGCTGGTAGTGTGGTCAAGCTCTATGACTTGCAGGCCGAAGCCGTTGCAAAAGCCGACAAGAATATTCAACAGCAGTGGGACAGACTTCTAGAAAAAAACCGCTTCACTACTGGGCAAGTCACGCAATTCAAAGCCAATCTTCAAAGTGCCGGCCAATTAAGCGAATTGAGCGATTGCGATTTGGTGATTGAGGCGATTGTTGAACGCCTAGATATCAAGAAGTCTTTCTTTGCTGAACTAGAGCAATTGGTGCGCCCCACTGCCGTTTTGGTCACCAACACCTCCTCTCTTTCAGTCACAGCGATCGCGTCTGCACTTAAGCGCCCTGATCAATTTGCGGGTTACCACTTTTTCAACCCCGTCCCACTGATGAAAGTGGTAGAAGTCATTGCAGGTCTTAAAACCAACGCTGCCGTTTGCACAGCGCTGAGTGACTATGCCAAACAAATGGGTCACAAAGCAGTCGTCGCCCAAGATACACCAGGGTTCATCGTGAACCATGCTGGTCGAGGTTACGGCACAGAGGCCTTGCGTATCGTGTCTGAAGGCATCGCAGACTTTGCCACTATCGACCGCATCTTGAAAGACCAAGCTGGCTTCAAACTCGGGCCTTTTGAGCTCATGGATTTAACAGCCTTGGATGTTTCACATCCAGTGATGGAATCCATTTACCAGCAGTACTACGAAGAACCGCGCTACCGTCCAAGCGTCATCACAGCGCAACGCTTAGCGGGCGGCGTCCTTGGCAAAAAAGTGGGCGATGGTTTCTACAAGTATGTAAACGGTACTGCCCAAGTACCTGCTGAACCGCCAGTCCCCGAAGTTCACAAAATGCCCCCAGTCTGGGTATCGACCCGGGCGGTCCGTCGCGCAGAACTTTTGCAGTTACTCAAAGATTTAGGCGCCAAGATTGAAACTGGCGCATCTCCGTCTGCGCAAGCCCTATCCATCGTGGCACCATTAGGCTTTGACGTCACCACCGTCGCCATCGTGGAACGTCTGGACCCAGCGCGCACCATTGGCATTGATTTCTTAATCGACGACAAATTGACCAAGCGCCGCGTGCTTGCCACCAACCCTGCCACGCGGGTCGATATGCGCGAAGCAGCACATGCATTGTTTGCCCGCGACGGTAAGGCCGTCAGCATGATTCGCGACAGTGGCGGGTTCGTCACCCAGCGCGTTGTTGCCAATATCGTCAATATCGCCTGCGATATTTGCCAACAAGGGATTTGTAGCCCACAAGATTTAGAGTCTGCAGTGACCTTGGGCTTGGGCTACCCCATGGGTCCTCTGGCGATGGGTGATTTGTACGGCCCCACCGAAATTTTGGAAGTTCTATTCAATGTGCAAACCGTCTACGGAGACCCACGTTATCGCCCCAGCCCGTGGCTGCGCCGACGCGGAGCCATCGGTTTGAGTCTGACCCATGTCGAGCAATAAATGACTGGGCAACTTAAAAGCGCTGTACACGGTCAAACTTTGGTGTTGACCCTTTCCAACCCTTCGCTTCGCAATGCTTTAGGGCCCGAGATGTATATCGCTGGCATCGAAGCATTGAATGCCGCTGAAAGCAACCCTGAAATTCGCAGCGTCATCATCACGGGTGAAGGCGCGCACTTTTGCGCAGGCGGAAATCTACAGCGCTTATTGGCAAACCGCGAACTACCCAAAGAAATTCAAGCGCAGAGTATCGATGGACTGCATACTTGGATGGAAGCCATTCACACATTTCCTAAGCCCGTCATTGCTGCGGTAGAGGGTGCGGCGGCAGGCGCTGGATTTTCATTGGTGCTGATGTGCGACCTCGTCGTGGCAGCCAGAGACAGTATTTTTGTTATGGCCTACAGCAGCATCGCTTTGTCGCCCGACGGCGGTGGTAGCTGGAACTTATCGCAAACATTGCCTCGTCAATTGGCAGCGGAACTCATGCTGCTAGGAGAACGAATCACCGCTGAACGTCTTCACGCACTGGGTAGCATTAACCGATTAGTGGAGTCTGGAACCGCCCTAACACAGGCACTAGATTTAGCTGAGCGTATCAACGCACGCGCGCCTAACGCCATGCAAAGCATCAAAGAGTTAATCAATGATGCAGCAAACCAAAATCTGCATTTGCATTTGGCGCAAGAGCGAGATAACTTTGTGAATAACTTACACCACCCTAACGCGGGCATTGGCATTTCTGCATTTTTGAATAAAGAAAACCCCATTTACAAATAAGCGTCCCCCGTGTTAACACTAAGGTGTCGTCAAGCAAGAGGTCTCCCTTGCGACAATTTATCAACTTGAGGTCACACACAAGACAGGCTATGGAAGATCCCATTCTTAACATCGAAGAACGTGAGTCAATCAACGCTGGACGTTGGTTCTCATCCCTTTCACCATCACTGAGACACGACATACTTCGATGCGCTTACGTCAAACGATGCAAAGACGGCGACTTGATCGCGGCACGTGGAGACGCGCCCGAAGAATGGATGGCGTGTGCGAAAGGTGCAGTGCGGGTGAGNNTCGACATCACTCTCGGGCAAACAAATCACGTTCACCTATGTAGAACCAGGCATATGGTTCGGCGATGTGGCCATATTGGACGGCGATCGTCGCACGCACGATGTGTACGCCCATGGCGACACAACGATTTTGTGCGTTGCCAAAGCAGACTTTCAAAAAATCCTCAGCCAACATGTAGAGTTTTACGAAGCCATGTTGCGCTTGCAGGCCAGACGTATTCGCCAATTGTTTGGCTTGGTAGAAGATCTCAACACATTGCCCCTACGTTCTCGCTTAGCCAAGCAGTTATTGCATTTGGTGCGCAGTTACGGCGTTCCCTCACTTTCAAACGGCGAAGAAATACGCATTGGTCTGCATCTAGCGCAAGAAGAATTGGCTCAGTTGCTTGGAGCTTCGCGCCAACGTGTCAACCAAGAACTCAAAGCAATGGAGCGAGAAGACGCCATACGGATCGAGCCAGGTGGTTTGGTTATTCGCAATCGGGATGCGCTTTTGCGCATCAGCGAAGCAGAAAATTGAAGGGCATCTTTCAATGAGCCGCTACGAGAATTTTGAAGGCACGCGTGCAGTCAGTGGGGCACACCAATTCGATGAATCAGCACTGCAAACGTGGTTAGGCCAACACTTACCGGGTTTCAAAGGTCCTTTGNNAAACTCTTACCTTCTGCGCATGCGGTGGAACGCGAATTCAAAGTCATGCAAGGCCTGCAAAACACCGATGTACCGGTTGCCAAAATGCATGTGCTGTGCGAAGACGAATCCGTCATTGGCCGCGCGTTTTATGTCATGGAATTCGTTCAAGGCCGCGTGCTGTGGGACCAAACTTTGCCAGACTTGAGTAACGCACAGCGTGCTGGCATTTACGACGAAATGAACCGCGTCATCTCTGCCCTGCACACTGTCGCCTACAAAGCATGTGGATTGGCGGATTATGGCAAACCTGGTAATTACTTCGAGCGCCAAATTGGCCGCTGGAGCAAACAGTACGTTGCGTCAGAAACACAACCCATTCCAGAAATGGATAACCTGATGCATTGGTTGCCCGCGAATATGCCATCCAGCGCATTGGATGCCTCGAAGGTGAGCATCGTGCATGGGGATTACCGGTTGGACAACCTCATGTTTCACCCCACTGATAACAAAGTCATGGCCGTCTTGGACTGGGAACTCTCCACCATTGGTCACCCTTTGGCTGACTTCAGCTACCACTGCATGGCTTGGCACATTCCGCCTGGCACATTCCGCGGCATAGGTGGGGTGGATGTTGCGTCTCTCGGCATACCCACTGAATCCGATTACATCCATAAGTACTGTGATCGCACAGGCTTGGCAACACCTAGCGACTTAAAAACCGACTGGTATTTTTATCTCGCTTACAACATGTTCCGGATTGCCGCAATTTTGCAAGGCATTGCCAAACGTGTAGAAGCAGGAACCGCGTCGAGTGAACAGGCGAAAACGTCTGGCGCTGGCGCTCGACCCATGGCCGAATTGGCCTGGAAATTTGCACAACTCGCCTAACTACAAACATAACTCTAGGAGTACTTCATGAATTTCGACTACACCGACAAAGTCAAGGATATGCAAGCCCGCTTGCTTGCCTTCATGGACACGCACATTTATCCCAACGAAAAAAGGTTCTTTGCCGAAATCGCTGAAAACCGCGCAAAAGGTAATGCATGGATCCCCACCAAAATTGTGGAAGAACTCAAACCCCTTGCTCGCAAAGCCGGTTTGTGGAATTTGTTCTTACCCCACAGCAAACGTGCGCCACAAGGCTTGACCAATTTGGAATACGCACCTTTGTGCGAAATCATGGGACGTGTGCCCTTTGCAGCAGAAATCTTCAACTGTTCAGCACCCGACACCGGCAATATGGAAACGTTAGAGCGCTATGCCAGTGAGGAAATCAAAGACCAGTGGTTAGAACCGCTGTTGCGCGGTGAAATCCGTTCAGCCTTCTTGATGACCGAGCCTGCTGTTGCGTCTTCCGATGCCACCAATATCCAATGCAGTATCAAACGCGAAGGCAATGAATATGTCATCAACGGTTTGAAATGGTGGAGTTCTGGTGCAGGTGACCCACGTTGCGCCGTTTACATCGTGATGGGTAAAACCGATCCTGAAGCACCACGTCACTCACAACAAAGCATGATCGTGGTGCCCGCCAACACACCTGGCATCAAAGTATTACGCCCCCTCACCGTATTTGGTTACGACGACGCACCGCACGGCCACATGGAAGTTGAATTGAAAAACGTGCGCGTCCCAGTCGGCAACTTAATGCTCGGCGAAGGTCGCGGATTTGAAATCGCGCAAGGCCGCTTAGGCCCAGGACGTATTCACCATTGCATGCGCACCGTGGGTAGCGCTGAGCGTGCCTTAGAACTCATGTGCAAACGACTCAACTCGCGTGTGGCATTTGGTAAACCTGTTTCTAGCCAAGGTGTATGGCATGAGCGTATTGCCGATGCGCGCATCATGATTGAACAAGCACGCTTGTTGACACTCAAGGCTGCTTACATGATGGACACAGTTGGCAACAAGATTGCCAAGTCAGAAATTGCGATGATCAAAGTGA